>NZ_JASHIT010000035.1:0-62752 GCF_030733595.1 Halomonas sp. MMSF_3323
GGGCGAGCCTGGGGGCGGCCCTGGCGGAATTGATCGAACATTCCGGCCTCAAGGTCGCGGTGGTCGAGGCCGCACCGATGGCACCGCTCGCACCGTCGCCGCAGGAAGCAGCGCCTTCGGCGGGAGAAGACGACGCCTGGCAGCCAAGCTTCGACGCCCGCGCCAGCGCCATTGCGGCGGGGTCCGCCGCGCACTTTTCGCGCCTCGGGGTGTGGTCGGCCATGGCCGCGAAGGCCAGCGCGATCTCGCTGATCCATGTCAGTGAGAAGGGGCGCCTTGGTGCGACGCGCCTGCGTGCCGACGAAATGGGCGTCGAGGCGCTCGGCTACGTGGTACCCAACGCCTGGATGGGGCGGGTGCTGCACCGCCGCCTGGCCGAACTGCCGCTCGACTGGCACTGTCCGGCTCGGGTGGAGCGTATCGAACCCGTGGCCGCAGGCCATCGTCTGTGGTTGTCCAGCGGCAGCGTGCTGGAAGCCGGCCTGACCGTGCTGGCCGACGGCGGTCGCTCTGGCCTCAAGGAGGCGCTGGGGATCGAGAGCGATGCGGCCCCCTACGATCAGGTGGCAATGATCGCCAATGTCGCGGTCGGGCGCCCCCACCAGGGCGTCGCCTACGAGCGCTTCACACGGCAAGGCCCGATGGCGCTGCTGCCGCTGCCGGGACAGGCCATGGAGCTGGTGTGGACCCATGAAAAGGGCAGCGAACAGCGCCGTCTGGCATTGTCGGACCGCGCCTTTCTCGAAGAGCTGCAGGCCGCCTTTGGCGATCGAGCCGGCGCCTTCGTCAAGGTCGGCCAGCGTCACGTTTACCCGCTGTCGCTGGTCACCGCGCGGGAGACGACACGGCCGGGACTGGCGGTGCTGGGCAACGCCGCCCATGCCCTGCACCCGGTGGCGGGCCAGGGCTTCAACCTCGCGCTGCGAGGGGTGATCGACCTGGTCGAGGCCATCGAGCAAGGGCTCGAGGCCGGCCAGGCGCCTGGCAGCGCGGCGACCCTGGCCGCCTTCGAGCGACGCCGCGAAGCGGACCAGCGCAATGTGGTGCGCTTCAGCGACGGCCTGATTCGGCTGTTCGGCATCGACCAGCCACTGCTGTCCCACGCCCGTGCCGCGGGATTGATTGGCCTGAACCTCGCAGGGCCGCTGAGGCGGGGCCTCGCCAGGCGGGCCATGGGCAGCGAACGATAATTGGGTAGGGGCAACCCTGGCCCGCGTGTCATCTGGCCTACAGGACCTTCCCGTGGCGTCAGGCAGCCTTCAGGCACTGACCCTGAAAGCCTGGCGGTCGAGCATAGGATTGCCCTTGGCGGTACACTGGGTGCGCTGCGTTGCCGCGACCCTGAGGGCGAATCCGCAAAGGACCCCTGAGGGCGAATCCGCAAAGGCACGTGGTGCAAGCGAGTCAGTGATTGTCAGGAAGACTGGGAGAGCGAGACGCCGATGAAGGAGCAGGCAGAGGGTTCAGCCGCCAAGGCAGCGCCGACGGGAGTCGATGTGGTGATCGCCGGTATCGGCATGGTAGGTGCCGTACTGGCCGTGCTGCTGGCACGGGAAGGCTGGACGGTCGCCATGGTGGACCCGCGTCCGGGCCCGCTGGACTCGGATGACCTGCCGGGCAGTGTGCCGGCGCCCCGCGTCAGCGCCCTGACCCCGGTGTCTCGACGGTTGCTGGAAGGCCTCGGTGCCTGGCCGCGCATCGACGCCTGGCGCGCCACGCCCTACACCGCCATGCAGGTGTGGGACGCCGATGGCTCCGGCGAGGTCGGCTTCCGCGCCGATCAGGCCGGCGTACCGGTGCTTGGCCATATCGTCGAAAACGATGTGATTCTTGCGGCGCTGGAAGCCGAGCTGTCGAGGCTGCCTCAGGTGCAACGCCTGCATGGTCGCAAGGTGGTGGCGCTGGACGACGGCGCCGTTCGTCGGCGGGTGACCCTGGATGATGGCAGCGTGCTGGCCGCCCCGCTGGTGGTCGGCGCCGACGGTGCACGTTCACCGCTGCGCGAACTGGCCGGGATAGCGGTACGTGAACAAGACACCGGGCAGTGCGCGCTGGTGACCACGGTGAAGACCGAGCGGCGTCACGGCGGTGTAGCCCGTCAGGCCTTTCTGGCCACCGGCCCCCTGGCCTTCCTGCCGCTGACGGTGGCGGGAGACAGCCACTACTGCTCGATCGTCTGGTCCACCACCCCGCAGGAAGCCGAACGTCTTGCGGCACTCTCGCCGGCGGCGCTGGGCCAGGCCATGGCCGAGGCGCTGGATCATCGCCTGGGGACGGTGGAGGTGCTGGATGAGGCCAGGAGTTTTCCGCTCAGCCAGCGCCACGCCGAGCGCTACCACCTGCCGGGGCTTGCGCTGATCGGCGACGCCGCTCACAGCATTCACCCCCTGGCCGGCCAGGGGGTGAATCTGGGCTTTCTCGATGCGGCGGTACTGGCCGAAGAGTTGCTGAACGGGCGCCGTCGCGGCGTGGCACCTGGCGGCTTGAGCCTGCTGGCCCGCTATGAGCGACGTCGGCGTGGCGATAACGCCATGATGCTGGTGCTGATGGAAGGCTTTCGGCGTCTGTTCGGCAGCCGCCACCCGGGCCTGACGCTGGCGCGCAACCTGGGGCTTTCCGGCGTCGACCGGCTGTCTCCGATCAAGCGCCTGATCATGCAGCAGGCCACCGGCTCACGCGGACGCCTGCCGCTTAGCTGTCGCTAGGGGGCAGGCCGAGTGCGGGCCGGGGCCTAGTCGCCCGGCCTAGCGCGTATCGCGCTGACTGATCACGTTCAGCGCCTTCAGCAGATTCAGTGCCTCGCCCAACTGGTAGTCGCCGTCCAGCCGATCGCTGCGGCTGCTGCCGGCGCGATCTCCACCATCGCCAAGGTGTCCTTCCAGGTCAGACTCGCGAATGCGCAGGTTGCTGGTATCGGCGACCTCGAGCCGGCCGCGCACGACCTCGACGTCGGGCTCGATGCCCTGGGCCTGGATCGAGCGACCGTTAGGGGTGTAGTAGAGCGCGGTGGTCAGCTTGAGCCCTTCACCATTGCCCAGCGGCATGATCTGCTGCACCGAGCCCTTGCCGAAGCTTTCGGTGCCCATCACCACGCCACGGCGCTGGTCCTGCAGGGCGCCTGCGACGATCTCTGCGGCGGAGGCGCTGCCGCCGTTGATCAACACCACCAGCGGCACGTCCGGCGCCGCGGTGCGTTGGGTCGCCGAAAAGCGCATGTCGCTATCGGACAGGCGCCCTTCGGTGTAGACGATCAGGCCACGGTCGAGGAAGGCGTCGGCCACGTCCACCGCCGACTGCAGTACGCCGCCGGGGTTGTTGCGCAGGTCCAGTACGATGCCTGACAGGGCCCCCTGGTCGCGCAATTCGGTCAGGGCATCCTCGACCTGCTCGCCGGTGCGGGCCTGAAACTGACTGATGCGCAGATAGCCGTAGCCGGGCTCGAGGATGTCGCTCCTTACGCTGTCGGTGCGGATGATTTCCCGGGCCAGGGTGACCTCGCGTGGAGCACCATCGCCGGCGCCGACTACGGTCAGGCGAATCTCGGTGCCTGGCTCGCCACGCATCATGTCCACCGCTTCCTGCAGGGATAGCCGATCGGTGGGGGTCTCGTCGATGCGCAGGATGGCGTCCTGAGCCTGAAGTCCCGCGCGCTCGGCCGGGGTGTCGTCGATCGGCGAGATCACCGTCAGCTGGCCGTCGTCGAGCCCGACCTCGATGCCGATCCCGCCAAACTCGCCTTCGGTGGTCTCCCGCAGGTTGCGATAGGCCTCGGCGTCGAGGTAGCTGGAGTGGGGGTCCAGCTCCGAGAGCATGCCGCGCATGGCGTTCTTGAGCAGGGTCGCATCATCGACCTCTTCCACGTAGCCGCGCTTGATCCGCTCGAACACCTCGGAGAAGGCCTGGATCTCGCTGATCGGCAGATCATCGTCGGTCGCCTGGGCGCTGGCCAGCGAAGGCCAGGCCAGGGACGCGGCGAGGCACCACGCAAGGCAAGTCCCGGTCAGTGTCTTGAGGCGCGAGGGACGGTGGGCGGCTCGGGGTTCGGTCATGCGGTCTCCGCTCGACGTAGGGGCAAGGTTCAAGCATAGCCTTAGGCCGGATGGTTGAAAATGGCGTGTGCTCAGCGCCGCGCGATCCAGCCACCAGGATCGATGGGGTCACCGCCACGGCGTACCTCGAAATACAGCCCCGGCGCGTCGCGGCCTCCGCTGACGCCGACGCGGCCCAGTGTCTGGCCACGCTCCACACGGCTGCCAACCTCCGTCTCGAAGCGTTGCAGGTGGGCGTAGAGGGTCATCACCTGGTCGCCGTGGTCGACGATCAGCAGATTGCCGAAGCCGCGCATCCAGTCGGCGAACACCACCCGGCCGGGGTGAACCGCTTCGACCGAAGTCCCGGATGGCGCCTGAATCAGGATGCCGTTGCGGTGGACGCCGCGGGATTCGCGAAAGCGCGACAGCATCATGCCCTGCACCGGCCACGGCAGGTCGCCTCGGGTGCGCTCGATGGCGGTGGACGGCGGCGGGCGCTCGAGCCGTGCCATGGTTTCCTGCACCTCGCGCAGGACCCGCTCGGCGTGGGCCCGGTCCTGGTCCAGCGAGGCCAGCTTCGAGGCCTCGGTGTCGTAGCGTTGGTCGAGCTGTGCCACCAGCGCCTGGCGCTCGCGGCTCTGCCTGGCCAGGGCCTGGCTACGGGCCGCCACATCGGCCTCCAGGGAAGCCAGCTCCTCGCTGCGGTGTTCGAGCTCGCGGCGGTTGTCCTCCAGACGCTGGTCAAGTTCAGCGAGCAGATCGAGGCGCTCGTTGCGGGCGTCGGCAAGATGGTTGAGATAGGCCTGCAGGCGGTCCAGTCGTGCTGGGTCGTCCTGATTCAGCAGCAGCTTCAACTGTGGTGTCAGGCCCATGCGATAGAGCGCATCGAGTTGACGACCCAGGGCTGCCCGCTGCTCCCGGCGTTCGGCTTCCATCAGTTCTCGACGATGCGCAAGCTCGGCCATCTCCTGGTCGAGCCGGCGGTGTTCGGCCTGCAGCGTATCCAGGCGCTGATGGGTCTCGGCCAGTGCCGTTTCCACCTCGCGCAGGGCCTCGCTGGCCTGGTCGCGGGCGCTATCGGTGCTGGCCAGGCGCTGACTGGCCTCTTGAATACGCTCGCCGATGGCGTCGAGCCTTTGCCTGGCCTGCTGCTCGCTGGGACTGGCCTGAGCGAGCGGCAGGCCGGCCTGTGTCACAGGAGTGAGCGGCAGGCCACCCAGCCACAGGACCGCTGCGCCCAGGGCGACAGCCGCGCGGACAAACCCACAACGCCGCCCCGGGCGGGGCGGCGTCGTACGTGGTGGTGGGCAGCTGCCGGGCTGGCGCCTCGAAGGCGCGACTGGGGCTGCGGTGCGCAGAGGTCTCACGACAGCTCGATCAGTACCTCGCCGGTCATCTCCTCCGGCACCGACTCGCCCATCATGGTCAGCAGGGTCGGCGCCAGGTCGCACAGGCGACCGCCGTCCTTTAGCCGGGCTTCGCGGCTGCCCACGTACACCAGCGGCACCGGGAAGGTGGTATGCGCAGTCTGGGGGTTGCCGGTCTCGGGGTGCACCATCTGCTCGGCGTTGCCGTGATCTGCGGTGATCAGGCAGGCACCGCCGGCGCGCTCGATCGCTTCGACCACCCGGCCCACGCACTTGTCTACCGCCTCGATGGCGGCCTTGGCGGCGTTGAAGTCACCGGTATGGCCGACCATGTCGCCGTTGGCGTAGTTGCAGATGATCAGGTCAAAACTGCCGCCGTCGATGGCGTCGACCAGGGTGTCGGTGAGCTCGAAGGCGCTCATCTCGGGCTTCTCGTCGTAGGTCTTGACGTCCTGGGGTGAAGGAATCAGCTCGCGCTTCTCGCCCTCGAATTCCTTCTCGCGGCCGCCGGAGAAGAAGAAGGTGACGTGGGCGTACTTCTCGGTCTCGGCGATGCGCAGCTGGGTCTTGCCGCGCTTCTCCATGACCTCGCCCAGGGTGTTGTTCAGGTCGGCTGGCGGGAAGGCCGAGGGCGCGGGAATATCCGCGGCGTACTGGGTCAGCATGACCAGGCCGTCGGCGGCCAGCGTCGGCTGTACTTGACGGTTGAAGCCGTCGAAGTCCTCGAGCACGAAGGCACGGGTCAGCTCGCGGGCGCGGTCGGCGCGGAAATTCAGGAACAGCACGGCATCACCGTCTTCGGCAGCGACCGGCTTGCCGTTCGGGCGCACGCTGGTGGCGGCGACGAATTCGTCGGTCTCGCCACGCTCATAAGCGGCGTCGAGGCCGGCTTCGGCGCTCTCGGCCTGGTGCTCGCCATGGCCCTCGGTGATCAGGCGATAGGCCTTCTCGACGCGGTCCCAGCGGTTGTCGCGGTCCATGGCGAAGTAGCGGCCGATGATCGAGGCGACGAAGCCGTTGTCCTGACCCACCAGCTCGGCGAGCTTGGCGTTGGCGCGCTCGATGGAGGCCCTGGCGCTCTTGGGCGCGGTGTCGCGGCCGTCGAGGAAACCGTGCAGGTAGATGCGCTTGGCGCCACGCCGCGCGGCCATCTCGGCCACCGCCAGCAGGTGATCCTCGTGGCTGTGAACGCCACCGGGTGACAGCAGGCCGAGCAGGTGGACCGCTTTGTCCGCCTTCACCGCCGCGTCGATGGGCGCGGTCAGCACGGCATTGTCGTCGATCTCGCCGTCTTCGATGGCCTTGGTGATGCGGGTGAAGTCCTGGTAGACGATGCGCCCGGCGCCGAGGTTCATGTGACCGACCTCGGAGTTGCCCATCTGACCGTCCGGCAGGCCCACGTGGCGGCCATCGGTGTGGATCAGGGTGTGCGGGCGTTGCTGCCACAGGCGGTCCATGTTGGGGGTGTCGGCGGCGGCGACGGCGTTGGACGCGGCGTCTTCATTGTGTCCATAGCCGTCGAGGATGATCAGCGCCACCGGGCGCGGTGCGGTCGCAGTATCCGTCATGAGGAATTGCCTCTAGCTCAAGATGACCTCGCCCGGCATCCTTTTGTTGGCGCTCGACGCCTGGCGTCGTCGCCGGATGTCCTGGGGTGTCGTGGGTAAACGCTGGTGCCTGGCGATTCGGGAAGCGCGCCCGACAATAGAATCGGCGCGTCTTCGTGAGTCTCGTGGCTTGCGGTTTCAGGCTCGCGACACGATCCTCCTTGCGGCATCATATCGCACGCTGGCAGCGGTCGTCATTGACCCGACGAGGCAGTGTCCGGAGGCAGGCGGCATCGCCCCCGAGTCGTGTATACTGGCCGCCCTGCGGCGGGTAGCGGTGATCGAGCGCGGGCAACGTACCTGCGTCTCGCGTCGTCCGGTCTGTAGACTGGACTCGCAACACCGGCCTTGAGGCACCGGTCTTGTGACATAGATCTTGTAACAAAGGCCATGGACGCCGATTTCGCCACCCAGGCCACCACCATTTTTGCATCCGACGAGAGTTAGCCGACCCCATGATCGATCAGCTGTTCGAATTTGTGCAGAATCACCCGTTGCTGGTGGCTGCCTTCCTGGCCGTGCTGACGGCCTGGCTGCTGTATGAGCTGCGCAACGCCAACGCCGGTGGCGTCACCACCAGCGAAGCGACCCAGATGGTCAACCGCGAAGACGCGGTAATTCTGGACGTTCGCGACAAGAACGACTTCAAGGCGGGACACATCGCCGGCGCTCGCAACATTCCCCAGAGCAGCCTCGATTCCCGTATCAACGAGCTCGACAAGGTCAAGGCCTCGCCCATCGTGGTGGTGTGCAAGCACGGCCAGAGCTCAGGTGCCGTGGCGGCCAAGCTCAAGAAGGCTGGCTTCGAGCGCGTGTTCAAGCTCAAGGGTGGCATGACCCAGTGGCAGACCGATAACCTGCCCATCGTCAAGAAGTGACCGTCCGCACGATTTCTGATTACCCGATTCAAGGATCTTTCTCATGGCAGACGACAACAACCAGAACGCTGGCGCCCAGGCCGCCGGTCAGCAGGATCAGGAAAAGCCGCAGGTGCAGTTCTCGCTGCAGCGCATCTACGTCAAGGACATCTCCTTCGAGGCGCCGAACTCACCTGGCGTCTTCGGTCAGCCGTTCAAGCCCAAGGTCGGCCTCGACCTGGACACCCGCAGCACCAAGGTCGCCGACGGCCTTTTCGAGGTGGTGATCAAGGTCACCGCCCAGGTCACCCACAGCGAGAGCGGCACCACCTGCTTCCTGGCCGAGATCGAACAGGCCGGCCTGTTCCGCATCACCGGCATCGAAGGTGACCAGCTCGACCACACCCTGGGTGCCTTCTGCCCCAACGTGCTGTTCCCGTACGCCCGCGAGTGTGTCGACAGCCTGGTCAATCGTGGCGGCTTCCCGCCGCTGATGCTGGCACCGGTCAACTTCGAGGCGCTCTACGCCCAGAAGAAGCGCCGCGAGGCCGAGCAGGGCGATGCTCAGGGCACTGCCCAGGGCGAGCAGGCGCCGACCGCCCACTGATGAGCGACGCCGCCTTCCAGGGCCCCCGCATCCACGTCGCCGCCGCGCTTGTCGCCGGCGGCGACGTCGTTCTGCCCGAAGGAGCCGCGCGACATGTGGGGCGCGTGCTGCGGCTCAAGCCCGGTGATTCCCTGGTGCTGTTCGACGGTCAGGGTCGCGAAGCCCGTGCCGACATCTCCGAGTCCGATCGCAAGAAAGTAAGCGTTCACATACTCGAAGTGCGCGATGGAAACGGCGAATCGCCCTTGTCCGTCCATCTCGGGCAGGCGATCTCCAAGGGTGATCGCATGGACTACGCCATCCAGAAGGCGGTGGAGCTCGGCGTCGCCGCGATCACTCCGCTGTACACCGAGCACGGCGATGTGCGCCTCAAGGGCGAGCGTGAGGCAAAGAAGCTGGCCCACTGGCAGGCGGTGGCGGTGAGCGCCTGCGAGCAGTGCGGCCGCGCCACGGTGCCCGAGGTCAGGGCCCCGCAGGCGCTGAGCGAGTGGCTGGGCCAGCGTGACGAGGCGCTCAGGCTGGTGCTCCACCCGGGTACGCCAGGCGTGCTCGAGCGCGCCGAGCATGTCGCCAGCGCCTGCGTGCTGATCGGCCCCGAGGGTGGCCTGTCCCCCCGCGAGGTCGAGGCGGCGACGGCACAAGGATTTGCGGCGCTGACCCTGGGACCACGGGTCCTGCGTACCGAAACTGCCCCGGTGGTCGCGCTGACGCTTCTGCAATCACGCTTTGGGGATATGTAAGTGCTTACTTTAGGCGCTCAGCGTCGTCCCGGCTGACCCGATCCGGCGTCCTGATCCGCGTGTCGAAAAAGGCCCGGCTCCTGTTTCGAGGAGTCGGGCCTTTTTTGCGCTGGTGGCAGAGATCCGTTCAGCCATCTCGCCTCAGTCTTGTTCGTCCTTGCTGGGTTCTCGCCTCTTTCGCCGCTTTCGCCGCTTTCGCCCCTTGTCGCCCAGGCCCTCGCGCTGACTGCCTGGCCAGCGCGATGCGCATCAGACGCTGAAAGGTGGGGCAATCCAGGTGACGAGGTGCGGTGCAGGTCGTGGCATGGCGCAGGCCATCGCGGATCGCGCTCAATTGCTTGATGCGCCGGTCCAGGGCGTCCGCCTTGGCACCCAGTCTTTCGCGGTCGATGTCGGGTTTGCCTTCCGGGCCAAGCATGTCGCCTATCTCGGCCAGCGAAAACCCGGCCGCCTGTCCCAGGGCGATCAGCGACAGGCGTGACAGCACGTCCGGCGCAAAGACCCGCCGCAGCCCACTACGTCCGATCGAGCAGATCAGCCCGATCTCTTCGTAATAGCGCAGTTTCGACGCGGCAACGCCACTTTGCCGGGAGACCTCGGAGATGTCGAGCATGGCGCTTGACCTCAAGTTGACTTGAGGTCGTAAGCTACTTCGGCTTTGCCTGAATCTGCAAGAGAGCGCGCAACCTTGCCGTCTCTTGATCCTCAGGATGCGTTTCTCTTCGATCGGCTCGGCAGCGGGCTCTCTTTGCTGAAGGAGTAGTGCAGTGGCAGAACTTCTGGTTGATGCCCTTTGGCTTGGCGTGGGGGCGACCGCCTTCATGGATGTCGTCGCGCTGGCGCAGCGCCGGGTACTCGGCATTCCCTCTCTGGACTACGCCCTGGTGGGGCGCTGGTTGGGTCACCTGGCGGGAGGCACTGTCGTCCATCGCCCCATCTCGGGAAGCGCGCCGATACGCGCAGATACGGCGCTGGGGTGGACGTTTCACTATCTGACGGGCGTGGTGTTCGCCCTGGTGTTTCTGGTGCTTGTCGGATCGGATTGGCAGCAACGACCGGTGTTCGTGCCCGCGCTGGTGTTCGGTGTGGTGACGGTGCTCGCCCCTTTTCTGGTACTGCAACCGGGGCTGGGCGCAGGCATCGCCGCGCGCAGGACCCCTCAGCCAAACATCGCCAGGCTTCGCAGCCTGACGGCGCACGCAAGCTTTGGTATCGGCCTGTGGGTAGCTGGGCTTGGGGGCATGCTCGCCTTCTAGCTTTCTAGCGGTTCTCTCCGGCTCGTCCCGGTGCGGGTTGCCAATGGGTGTTACTGCCCCTGGTCTTGCCCAAGCTTCGCCCGGGTGGTGCGGTAGACGCTGTCGAGGTGGGCCAGCATGGCGCGCTCGGCGGCGTCGGGGTCACGGCGCTGCAAGGCTTCGAGGATATGGCAGTGTTCGCGATAGCTGCGCTCGATGGCGCCGGGTTCGATCATCACCTGGCGGCGCACATTGAGGCCGTAGGCGTAGAGCTCCTCGCTGTAGCCGGCGAGGATCTCGTTGCGGGCGTACTCCGAGATCAGCTTGTGAAAGTTCTGGTCCGACAGCTGGAAGGGCACCGGGGAGTCGAACATCGCTGCCTGGGCCTCCAGCAACCGCTCCAGCCGCATAAGCCCATCGTCGTCGATGTTCATGGCGGCCTTGCGGGCAATGGCGGCCTCGACCACGATGCGGCTCTCGAACACGCTGTCGACGTCGTGGCGATTGACTGCGTGGCCCTCGTCGAAGCCGTGCTGACGACGATAGGCCTCCAGTGCCTTGTCCGAGGCACACACCCGGGTCTTGGCCCCGTGGGACACGCTGATCAGGCCGTAGCCGCTGACCAGCGACATGGCGCCACGCACCGTCTCGCGGCTGACGCCGAACAGTTGCGCCAGGTCCCGCTCGCTTGGCATCACGTCGCCGTCGCGCAACAGGCCATCCAGAATCATGCCCACCAGCTTGTCCGCCAGTATGTCCTTTTTTGTCTTGTTCTTCAGGGTCTTCTCGAAGGCGAAGGCCGAGGTTTCCATGGCGTGGTCTCCCTGATGCGTCGGCGTTGCTCGACGATGTCGACCAAGCGTCTGGTGCTGCCGAGTCACGTGTTCGTCTCGCTATTGGTGTGGCCTAACCGGGACTTTCGATGGGGTCGTCGGCCTGGTTATCTGGTCTGAATGTTAGACCAGATCGTCACCTGTCGAAACTTACTCCTTGTCGTTTTCGCTTATCTGCTAGACAAAGGTCTAGTTTTTGCTCGAACAGGTTGACTGGTCCGGAACACCCCGCCTAGATTTCGTTTCAACTGGTCTGGTAATCCAACCACTAGACCAGAGTGCGGCGGAGCTTCACCACGGCAGGGCCAGCAGGTGACTCCGGCGTCTTTCGCAGGCACCACCCATAACAACGACACAACGTCACAGGAGCACCTCC
This sequence comes from Halomonas sp. MMSF_3323, assembly GCF_030733595.1. Taxonomy (NCBI): domain Bacteria; kingdom Pseudomonadati; phylum Pseudomonadota; class Gammaproteobacteria; order Oceanospirillales; family Halomonadaceae; genus Halomonas; species Halomonas sp. MMSF_3323. The sequence goes on from NZ_JASHIT010000035.1 coordinate 11,654, forward strand.
ATGAACAAGTGCACGCTGACTCTCTCCGCTCTGGCACTGGCCCTGGCGTCCACCGCGGCCCAGGCCGACAAGATCGTCTTCGCCATCGGCGGGCCTCCCGGCAGTCTGCAGGGCCAGACCTCACAGTACTTCGCCGATGCCCTGCAGGAACGTCTGGGCGACGCCCACGAGGTGGAGTACTACCACAGCGGCCAGATCGGCGATGAGCGCCAGCTGATCCAGAAGCTGCGCCTGGGCACCGTCGATCTGGCGGCGATCTCCTCGATCATGTCCTCGGTATCACCGAGCTTTGCGCTGTTCGACCTGCCGTTTCTGGTCAAGGATCGCGATCACCTGGTGGCCATCGACCAGAACATCGTGATGACCGACCTGGCCGAGGACGCCCGCGAGCAGGGGCTCGAGATCGTTTCGACCTGGGAGAACGGCTTCCGTCAGATCACCAACAACGAGCGTCCGATCAATGTGCCGGAAGACCTCGACGGCCTGAAGCTGCGCACCCCCCAGAGCGAGTGGCGTACCCGCATGTTCGAGACCTGGGGCGCCAACCCCACCCCGATGGCCTTCTCCGAGGTGTTCGTGGCGCTGCAGACCGGCGTCGTCGACGGCCAGGAGAACCCGCTCTCCAATATCAACGGGGCCAAGTTCCAGGAGGTGCAGGACTATCTGTCGCTGTCCAACCACGTCTATTCGCCGATCTGGCTGACCGCCGGCAAGGGCGGCTGGGAGAAGCTGCCTGAAGACGTGCGCAGCGCCATTCAGGAGGTGGCCGTGGAGACCCAGGGCTGGGCGCTGGCCAAGGGCGAGCAGCTCGACAGCGAACTGGTCTCGGTGCTCGAGGAGGGCGGCATGGCCGTCAACATGGTCGATCGTGGCGCCTTCGTCGAGGCCAGCGCGCCGGTGTACGAGGCCTTCGCCAACCAGGTGGACGGTGCCCAGGATCTGATCGACCGCGCCATGGCGCTGGCCGAAGAGTGAGCGAGTGCCTGCTTGCAGGGGCGCCCAGGTGGCGCCCCTTGCCGACCCGACCGTCCATCTGCATCCCCAGGAGATCGAGAGCATGACACCGCTCGATACCGCACGCCGCTGGCTGGAGCGCCTGCTCGAGTGCTTCACCGTCACCCTGCTGCTGACCTTGACCACCATCGTGCTGGTGGCGGTGGCGCTGCGCACCTTTGGCGGCAACCTGCCGTGGTACGACGAGGTGGCCTCCATCAACCTCGCCTGGCTGAGTTTCTACGGCGCCTGCCTGGCCGCGCTCAAACGCGCCCACATGGGCTTTCCCGGGCTGGTGGCCAAGGCTAGCCCTGGCCTTCGCAGTTCGCTGTTCGTGATCTCCGAGGCCATCGTCATCGGCTTCTTCGTGGTGGTTGGCTACTACGGCTACAAGGTATTGCCGATCCTGGCCTGGGACAGCCTGGTCGCACTGCCGTCGGTGGGGCTCGATGTGACCCAGTCGGTAATTCCGATCAGCGCTGCGCTGTTCATCCTGTGTGAACTGCTGAGCCTGCCGGTGGCCTGGAACAAGGTGCGCGCGGGCATCGACAGCGAGGAGGAGGCCATCGAGGAGGCCATCCGCATCGCCGAGGAAGACCTGAAGGAGCACCGCTCATGACTCTCTTGATCGTGATCGCCGCATTGTTCGCCCTGGTGCTGATCAATGTGCCTATCGCCGTGGCCATCGGCACCGTCGGGGTGGTCGGGGTCGCCGTCTTCATGGGCGTCGATTCCCTGGTTAACGTGCCGCTGACGCTGTTCACCGGAGCGACCAAGTTCCCGCTGATCGCCATTCCTCTGTTCATCTTCGCCGGGGCCCTGATGAATACCTCCGGCATCTCGCTGCGCCTGATCAACCTGGTCTCGGCCATGGTCGGTTTCGTGCGCGGGGGCCTTGCCATGGTCAACGTTGGCGTCTCGATGTTCTTCGCCGAGATCTCCGGTTCGGCGGTGGCCGACGTGGCCGCCACCGGCTCGGTACTGATCCCGGAAATGAAGCGGCGCAAGTACAACGCCAACTTCTCGGCGGCGATCACCTCGTCGTCGGCGTCGCTGGCGATCATCATCCCGCCGTCGCTGTCGATGATTCTCTACGGCGCCATCGCCGACACCTCCATCGTCAAGCTGTTCGTGGCCGGCATCATCCCGGGCATCCTCGGTGGCGTCGGGCTGGCCCTGGCCTGCTACTACTATGCGGTGAAGTACGACCTGCCGCGGGAAGAGGCGTTCTCGCTGTCGCGCCTGGGCAAGGCCTTCAAGGACGCCTTCTGGGCGCTGACCCTGCCGGTGATCATCCTTGGCGGCATCTTCGGTGGCTTCGTCACTGCCACCGAGGGTGCGGGCATCGCGGTGCTGGCGGCGCTGCTGATCGGCGGACTGGTCTACCGCGAACTCAATCTCAAGATTCTTTACCGCGCGGTGATCGAAGGCGTCATCCAGACCGCGGTAGTGATGCTGCTGGTGGCGACCTCGGCGGTGCTGGGACTGTTTCTCACCGAGATGCAGCTGCCCCAGGAGCTGGCGCGCCAGATCACCGCCATCACCAGCGACCCCGTGGCCGTGCTGGCGCTGCTCAACATCCTGCTGCTGCTGCTCGGCATGTTCCTCCACGGGGCCGCCGCGATCATTCTGGTGGTGCCCATCGTGATGCCGCTGGTACAGCAGATCGGCATCGACCCGATCCACTTCGGCCTGATCCTGACGCTGAACCTGGCGATCGGCCAGCAGACACCGCCGGTGGCCTCGGTACTCGCCACTTCCTGCTCCATTGCCAAGACCGACATGTGGGAAGTCACCAAGGTCAATCTGCCGATGATCTTCGTGCTGTTCGTGGTGCTGATGCTGGTCACCTATGTGCCGGCGATTCCCATGAGCCTGGTACATGCCTTCTACGGCTAGTGCCCGCATGCCTCCAACCCGACAAGGAAACCCTGACATGACCCAGACGACTCCCGTGATTGCGTTGACCCTCGGCGATCCTGGTGGCATCGGCCCGGAACTGGTGGCCAAGCTGCTGGCCGAGGGCGAAGCCACCCAGGACTGCCACACCGTGCTGATTGGTGACCGCTGGCTGTGGCAAGAAGGCCAGCGTGTGGCCGGGGTGAGCCTCGAGCTGCCCGAGGTGACAAGCTTCCGCGAGGCGCGCGATCACGCCGGCCCGGTATTTCTCGAGATGGACACGGTGTCCCGGGATCAGACCGCCTACGCCGAGGCCAACGCCGCCGGTGGCGCCTCGGTGCTGGCGGTGCTCGAGCGCTGCATCGAGGCCAACAAGGCTGGCGAGGTCGACGGCATCTGCTTTGCCCCTCTCAACAAGTACGCCATGAAGCTCGGCGGCCTGGGCCACGAGGACGAGCTGCACTGGTTTGTCGAGAAATTCGGCGTGACCACCTTCTTCAGCGAGTTCAATACCCTGGGCACGCTGTGGACCTCGCGCATCTCGTCGCATATTCCGCTCAAGGAAGCGCACACCTACGTCACTGAAGATCGCATCATCTCCGCTGCCACCCTGATCTACGACACCCTCAAGAAGGCCGGCTTCGACGCGCCCAGGGTCGGCGTCGCCGGCTTCAATCCCCACGGTGGCGAGGGCGGCACCTGCGGACGCGAGGAAGTCGACATCATCGCGCCTGCGGTGGAGAAGTGCGTGGCCCAGGGCTACCCCATCGTCGGTCCCTATCCCGCCGACACCATTTTCCTCAAGGCCCGCGACGGCGATCTCGACGCGGTGGTGACCATGTTCCACGACCAGGGCCAGATCGCCATCAAGATGCTGGGCTTCGATCGCGGCGTGACCATCCTCGGCGGGCTGCCGGTACCGGTGGGCTCCCCGGCCCACGGTACTGCCTTCGATATCGCAGGCCAGGGCAAGGCCAATCTGACCCCGACGCGCAACGCCTTCAACCTGGTCAAGGCGATGTGCCAGCACTGACACGGCGCCGAGGTGGCGGCCTGATCAGGGCCTGGTCACGGCCTTGCAGCCCAATAACAACGCAACAGGAATCGACATGAAGATCACCAACGTACGCACCCGACTGTTCGAGTGGAAGGGCCACACCGTCGCCCCCCAGGCGCACTTCTGCTCCAACGCCATGGACGAGCTGTGGGACAAGGGCGACTCCATGGGCACCTTCCGCTTCCACGGCTGGACCACGGTAGAGGTGGAGACCGACAGCGGCATCGTCGGACTCGGTAACGTGGCGCTGGCGCCGCGCATCGCCAAGGCCATCATCGACCAGTACCTGGCGCCGCTGGTGGTGGGCCAGGACCCCTTCGACTACGAGTACCTGTGGCAGCGCATGTACCGCTCGACCCACGCCTGGGGGCGCCGCGGCATCGGCATGGCGGCCATCTCTGGCGTCGACATCGCGATCTGGGACGTGATGGGCAAGGCCGTCGGCAAGCCGGTGTTCAAGCTGCTCGGCGGTCGCACCAAGGAGAAGATCCCGTGCTACGCCTCCAAGCTCTACCGCACCGACCTCGACGAGATGCAGCGCGAGGCCCAGTCCTACCTGGATCAGGGCTTCAAGGCGATGAAGATGCGCTTCGGCTATGGCCCCAAGGACGGCCCGGAGGGGGTGCGCGAGAACCTCAACAGCGTGGCCGCGGTACGTGAGGTGATCGGCGACGACATCGACCTGATGCTCGAGTGCTACATGGGCTGGAACCTGGAGTACGCCAAGCGCATCCTGCCCAAGCTCGAGCGCTTCGAGCCGCGTTGGCTCGAGGAACCGGTGCTGGCCGACGACGTCGATGGCTACGCTGAACTCAACGCCCTGACCAGCATCCCGATCTCCGGCGGCGAGCATGAGTTCAACCACTATGGCTTCCGCCAGTTGCTGGAGAAGCGTGCGGTGTCGGTGGTCCAGTATGACACCAACCGGGTGGGCGGGATCACCGCGGCACGCAAGATCAACGCCATCGCCGAGTCGTTCAGCGTGCCGGTGATTCCCCACGCCGGCCAGATGCACAACTACCATCTGACCATGTCGACCCTGGCCTCACCGATGTCGGAATTCTTCCCGGTACACGACGTCGAGATCGGCAACGAGCTGTTCTATTACCTGTTCAAGGGCGATCCCGAGCCGGTCGATGGCTTCCTCGACCTGGACGACGACCTGCCGGGCCTGGGGCTGGAACTCAATGAAGAGTACTTCGACCAGTTCACCATCATCGAGTGAGGCGACCATGCGCGTGATTCAATTTGACGACCAGGGCCGCCTGCGCGCGGCCAAGGTCGAAAGCCCCGAGCAGGTGGTGCCGATCGACGTCGAGGGCGGTGTGCTTGGCCTGGCGCGTATTGCCATCGACCAGGGTGCCTCGCTCGAGAGCGTGATCGAGGCCCGTCTCGAAGACACGACCCTCGACTATCAGGCACTGGTCGACCAGGGTCGGCTTTTGCCGCCGGTGACCCACCCGGACCCGGCCCACTGCCTGGTGACTGGCACCGGCCTGACCCATCTGGGTAGCGCCGACACCCGCAGCGCCATGCACGCCAAGATCGAGGGGGCCAGCGAGGCCGAACTGACCGACTCCATGCGCATGTTCCAGATGGGCGTGGAAGGCGGCAAGCCGGGCCCAGGCGAGAGCGGCGCCCAGCCCGAGTGGTTCTACAAGGGCGACGGGCGCTGGGTGGTAGCGCCGGAAGCCGCGCTGCCGTCGCCGGCATTCGCCGAGGACGCCGGCGAAGAGCCTGAACTGGTGGGGCTCTATGTCATCGGCCCGGACGGGCGTCCGTATCGGATCGGTTTCGCCGTCGGCAACGAGTTTTCCGACCACGTCACCGAACGCCACAACTATCTGTGGCTGGCCCACTCCAAGCTGCGCGCGTGCAGCTTCGGCCCGGAGCTGGTGATCGGCGAGCTACCCGACCACCTGGAAGGCGTCAGCCGCATCACCCGTGGTGGCGAAGTGCGCTGGGAGAAGCCGTTTCTCACCGGCGAGGCCAACATGTCCCACAGCATCGCCAACCTGGAGCGCCATCACTTCAAGTACGACGGCTTTCGCCAGCCCGGCGATGTCCATGTGCACTTCTTCGGCACCGCCACCTTGAGCTTTGCCGACGGTATTCAGGTGGCGCCGGGGGATCGCTTCGAGATCGAACTGCCTGCCTTCGGGCGTTCATTACGTAATCCGCTGGCTCAGGAAGAGGCAGCCCCCGAGGCCGCGATCCGGCCCAGCGTGCTCTAGGCGCCGACGAGCGTCGAGCAGGTCGCTGCCACGCCGGGAAGGCGTGGCGGTGTCTTCCACCTCAGACGAGGTCACGATAATGACAAAGCCCCTGAACGCCCTTGCTCCAACGGTTCGTTTCACCGCACTCGCCGCCCTGGCCGGTGCGCTCTCGCTGGGCGCTGCCTCGGTGTCCGCCGCGACCCTGACCTTCGCCCACACCCACCCGGTGCAGGACGCCCAGCACAAGGCCGCCGAACACTTCGCCGAGTTGGTCAAGGAGGGTAGTGGCGGTGAACTCGAGGTGCGCGTCTTCCCGAGTGGCCAGCTCGGCAGCGATACCGCCCTGGTCAGCGGCGTGCGCAGCGGCAGCGTCGACATCGCGCTGACCGGCAACCCCTACTACACCGGTCTGGTGGGTGAGCTCAACGTGCTCGATCTGCCGTTTCTGTTCGACGACTATGCGCACGCCTATCGGGTGCTGGACGGCGAGGTCGGCCAGTCGCTGCTCGACAAGCTCGGCGAGCACGACATGACGGGCCTCGCCTTCTGGGAGATCGGCTTTCGCAACCTCACCAACTCCCGCCGGGCGGTGGAGTCTGCCGCCGACATCGAGGGACTGAAGCTGCGCACTACGCCGAACCCGGCCCATATCGCCGCCTTCCAGGCGCTCGGTGCCAACCCCACCCCGATGCCCTTCACCGAGCTGTTCACCTCGCTCGAGACCCGCACCGTGGACGGCCAGGAGAACCCGGTCAGCCTGATCCGTTCGGCCAACTTCTACGAGGTCCAGGATCATCTGTCGTTGACCGCTCACGCCTACACCGCCGCGCCGTTGGTGATGAACAAGGCGCGCTTCGACGGACTCAGCGAGGAGCTTCAGACTCTGCTGGTGGAATCCGCACGCGAGGCTGCCAGCTACGAGCGCGAGCTGCTTGCCGAAGGCATGGCCGATGACCTGGCCTTCCTCAAGGACCAGGGCATGCAGGTGGTGGAAGCCCCGGATCGGGACTCCATGCGTGAGGTGGTGGCGGACCCGGTGCAGGCGACCTTCGCCGACGAGTATGGTAGCGAGCTGATCGACGCCATCCTGGCCGCCAAGGCCGCCGAATAGCCTGGCGACAGACAGGAGAAGGGCGATGCATCTGCGAAAGGCGCGCCAGCGCTTTCTGGACAGTGGCGATGACCGGGACCTGCCGGTGGTGGACGCCCATCTTCACTTCTGGGACCCGACGCACAACTACCATCCCTGGCTGTGCGACGAGCCGATGATCCCGTTTCGCTACGGCGACTACGGTGCCATTCGGCGGCCCTTTCTGCCCGACGAGTATCGTCGGCTGGCAGGCCCCCACAGTGTGATGGGCTGCGTCTATATGGAGGCCGAGTGGGCACCGGGCCAGGCACTGGAGGAGGCGGACTGGATCCAGCAGTTGCACGAGGCAACCGGCTGGCCCGACGCCATGCTGGCCCAGGCCTGGCTCGATCGTGACGACGTCGAGGACCAGCTGGAGGCGCTGTCGCGCTTTGCGCTGGTCAAGGGCGTGCGCCACAAGCCGGCGAGTCTGCCGCGGGAGGACTATCGGCCGGGCCATGGCCTGGCCGGCTCGCTGGAGTGCCCGCGTTACCAGGCAGGGGTGGCGTCGCTGGCGCGGCGTGGCTGGATCTTCGAGCTGCAGGTGCCCTGGTGGCATTTGGGCGAGCTGGTGGCGCTGCTCGAGCGTCATCCCGAGATGCCGGTGGTGATCAACCACGCCGGCGTACCCGGGGACCGCGCGCCGGCCACCCTGGCCGGCTGGCGTGAAGCGCTGGCGAGGGTCGCGCCCTTTCCCCAGGTCATGCTCAAGCTGTCTGGCATCGGGCTGCCTGACGCACCCTGGCGGGTCGCCGACAACCGTGAAGTGTTGCGCACCGCCATCGCGCTGTTCGGCCCCGAGCGCTGCATGTTTGCCAGCAACTTCCCGGTGGACAGCCTGGTCGTCGATCTCGCCGAGCTGTTCGACGCCTTCAAGGCGGTGAGCGCGGACTATACCCGGGAGCAGCGCCTGGCGATGTTCTGCGACAACGCCCTGCGCTGCTATGGCCTTGATGGCGACGCGTTCAGCGTCACCAGTGACGATGCCGGTGCGGCTGGGTGACAGCCGCCGTCCTGGTTGAGTGCTCGGCGACAACGGCTCGCGCATCAAAACGAATAATGCATAAAAAGCAATAACATAAAAGGAAGCCCCAAGATGAAGATGATAAAGAAGGCCCTACTCACTTCGCTGCTGACGGCCGGTCTCGGTCTCGCCATTACCAGTCAGGCGGCGGTCACCGCACGCATGGGAACCAGCCTGCCCGACACCCACCCCCAGACCCTGGGCGCCAACAAGTTCGCCGAACTGGTCGAGGAAAAGACCGGAGGAGAGGTCAAGGTTCAGGTGTTCAGCAACGGTATCCTCGGCAACGACGTCAACATGACCTCGATGCTGCAGGCTGGCACCCTGGCCTTTACCGCGCCGTCCACCGCCACCCTGGCGAGTCTCAACCCCAACTTCAGCATCGTCAGCCTGCCGTTCCAGTTCGACGACAGCGAGCACGCCGACGCGGTGCTCGACGGCCCGGCCGGGCGCGACCTGTTGGCCAGTCTCGACGACAAGGGCCTGGTCGGTTTCGAGTTCTGGGAAAACGGCTTTCGCCACATCACCAACAGCCGCCGTCCGGTACAGACCGCCGAAGATGTCGAGGGGCTGAAGATCCGCACCATGCAGAACGAGCTGTACATCGACATGTTCAACGGCCTCGGTGCCAACGCCGTGCCGATGCCGGTCAACGAGCTGTTCACCGCGCTGGAGACGCGCACCGTCGACGGCCAGGAGAACCCCTACAGCGTGATCGACACCAAGCGCTTCTTCGAGGTCCAGCAGTACCTGTCCCAGACCGCCCACGCCTACGACGCCCAGGTGCTGATCGGCTCAAAAAGCTTCCTGGACAGCCTCAGCGACGAGCAGCGTCAGGCGGTCCGTGAGGCTGCCCGCGAGGCCACCCTGTATCAGCGCCAGGCCAGCCGCGAACTGAACGCTAGCCTGCTGGCCGAGCTGTCCGACAAGATGGCGATCAACGAGGTACCGCTTGAGCAGCGCCGGGCCATGGGCGAGCGTCTGGCGCCGGTGATCGAGGCGCACCGCAAGGCGCTCGGCGAGGACTTCGTCGCCGCGTTTGAAAAGGCCTTGGCGGACGCCCGCTGAGGTCGACGTGGAAACCTTCGGGGCGGCGTCGCCGCCCCCTCCTTCAGGAGGTCGACGCCATGTCGCAATCCTCTCGTTCCACTCATTCCACTCATTCCACCCCGGAGCACCGAGGCGAGGGCGACAGCGCCGGCTCGGCGACGTTTCTCGCGCGACTGTCGCGTTGGACCGAGCGGGTGCTGAACGCTCTGATGGTGATGGCGCTGGTGGTCATGATCGCGCTGGTGTTCACCAACGTGGTGCTGCGCTACGGCTTCAACAGCGGCATCTCGATGAGCGTCGAGCTGTCGCGCTTCCTGTTCGTCTGGGTGACCTTTCTCGGCACCGTGGTCTGCCTGATGCGCCATGAGCACCTCAGCGTCACCACCTTCAGCGATCGCCTGCCGGCGCCGCTGCAGGCGGTGCTGGCAAGGCTGGTGACCCTGGTCATGCTCGGCTGCTGCCTGATGCTGCTCAAGGGCAGCTATGCCCAGACGCTGCTCAACTGGAGCAATGTCTCGCCGATCAGCGGCATACCGGTCGGCGTCTTCTACCTGGCTGGACTGGTCGCCGGCGCGCTGATGTCGGTGATTCTGGTCTTTCGACTGCTGGCCCCGGCCTCGCTGTTGCGGCCGGCCCCGTCCGTGGAGGGGCTGTCATGACCATCGGACTCTTTCTGACCTCGCTGCTGGCCTCCATCGGGCTCAGTCTGCCGATCGCCTTTGCGCTGCTGGTCAGTGCAGTGGTGCTGATGCTGCACCTGGGGCTGTTCGACTCCCAGATTCTGGCCCAGAACCTGGTCAACGGCGCCGACAGCTACACCCTGCTGGCCATTCCGTTCTTCCTGGTGGCCGGCGAAGTGATGTCGCGCGGCGGTTTGTCCAAGCGCATCGTGGTGCTGGCGATGAGCCTGGTCGGCCATCGCAAGGGCGGGCTCGGCTTCGTCGCCATCTTCGCTGCCATCGTCATGGCCAGCCTGTCCGGCTCGGCGGTGGCGGACACCGCAGCGCTTGCCAGCATGCTGCTGCCGATGATGCGCGAGGCCGGCTACCCGCTGGGGCGTTCGTCGGGGCTGATGGCGGCCGGCGGCATCATCGCGCCGATCATTCCGCCGTCGATCCCGCTGATCATCATCGGCGTGGCCGGCAGCATTTCGATCACCAAGCTGTTTCTGGCCGGCATCGTGCCGGGGCTGATCATGGGCGTGACCCTGGTGCTGATGTGGCTGTTCATGACCCGCAAGGAAGACCTGGTGGTGGCCGAGAAGGCCACCGGCAAGGAGCGCCTCAAGGCGCTGCGCCAGAGCTTCTGGGCCATGCTGCTGCCGGTGATCATCATCGGCGGGATCAAGACCGGCATCTTCACCCCCACCGAGGCAGGGGTGGTGGCCGCGGTCTACGCCATCCTGGTATCGACGCTGATCTATCGCGAGCTGAGCCTTGCCCAGCTCTACCAGGTGCTGGTGCAGGCAGCGCGCTCCACCGCCGTGGTGATGTTCCTGATCGCCGCTGCCAGCGTGGCATCCTGGCTGATCAGCATCGCCCAGCTGCCGATGATGGTGGCGGACCTGCTGTCGCCGCTGGCCGATGACCCGCGCCTGCTGATGCTTGCCATCATGGCCATCGTGCTGATCGTCGGCATGGTCATGGATCTGACCCCGACCATTCTGGTGCTGACTCCGATCCTGATGCCGATCGTCAAGATGGCCGGTATCGATCCGGTCTACTTCGGCATCATGTTCGTACTGAACTGTGCCATCGGTTTGATCACCCCGCCGGTGGGCAATGTGCTCAACGTGATCACCAGCGTCGGTCAGCTCAAGTTCGAGAAGGCGGTGTCCGGCGTCATGCCTTTCGCCCTGGCCTACGTGGTCATCCTGCTGCTGTTCGTGGCCTTCCCCCAGATCATCACCGCGCCGCTCTACTGGCTGGCCGGTTGAGGAGACCGCATGACGACACAACCCTTGATCGACGCACACCATCACTTCTGGGCCCTGGACGGCAGCGTGCACTACCCCTGGCTCGAGGACGAGATCGACCCTCACTTCTTCCTGGGTGACTACGCGGCCTTCCGGCGTCCGTTTCAGGCGCCGGACTTGAAGGCGCTGGTGCCGGACGGTTATCGACTGGTCGGTACGGTGCACTGCGAGGCAGAGGCCGATCGCCGTGAACCCGAGCGCGAAACCCGCTGGCTGACCGTCCACGCCGAGCGCCACGGACTGCCCATCGCGCTGGTCGGCTGGGCGAACTTTCTGGATGCCGGCTGCGAGGCTCAGCTCGAAGCGCAGATGGCCTCGCCGCTGTTTCGCGGCGTGCGCGCCAAGCCGATCACCGCCGCACGGCCCGACAGGCTGGCCGAGGTCCACGGCCAGCCCGGATCACTGGAGGACGCCGACTGGTGCCGGGGATTGCGTCTGCTGGAAGAGCGGGAGCTTTCCTGGGACCTGCGGGTACCGGCCTGGCATCTGCAGGCTGCCGCTCGCACCCTGGAGGCGACGCCGGAGCTGCGAGCCATCCTCAACCATACTGGGCTGCCCTGGGACCGCTCCAGCGCAGGGCTCGAGCAGTGGCGCCAGGGCATGCGCGCCCTGGCCGAGAACCCCGGGGTCACGGTCAAGCTGTCGGAACTCGGCAGCCCCATGGCGGCCTGGGACGAGGCAGCCAACGTCGCCATCCTGGCCGAGGCCATCGAGATCTTCGGACCAGATCGCTGCGTGTTCGCCAGCAACTTCCCGGTGACCGGGCTCAACGCCAGCTACGCCGACTGGCTTGCCATGGTGGAGCGTGCCATCGCCCTGGTGGCGCCCGAGGCCCGACAGGCGATCCTTCACGACAACGCCGTACGCTGCTATCGCCTCGATATCAGCGAGCCAGCGTCCTGAGCCAGGGATGTGCCATCCCTTAGATCTATCTTTTCCACGAATTTGACGTTTTTTACGACCCGACGAGGAGCAGAGTCATGACCCTGGAAGGCAAGCAGCTGATCGGCAGCCAGGCCATCGAGGCCAAGGGCGAGCCCATCCACGCCGTCAATCCGGCCACCGGCGAGACCCTCGAGCCTGGCTACAAGGCAGGTTCCAAGGCCGAGGTCGAGCGCGCCTGCGAACTGGCCTGGGCGGCCTTCGATAGCTACCGCGAGACCGGCCTCGAGGCCCGAGCGACCTTTCTCGAGACCATTGCCGAGGAGATCGAGGCGCTCGGTGATGCCCTGATCGAGCGGGCCATGCAGGAGTCCGGCCTGCCCCAGGCACGTCTTGAGGGCGAGCGTGGCCGCACCTGCGGTCAGCTGCGCTTGTTCGCCTCGGTGGTGCGCGCCGGCGAATGGCTCGACGTGCGCCACGATCCGGCCCTGCCGGACCGTGAACCGATGCCGCGGGTCGACCTGCGCCAGCGCCATATCGCGCTGGGTCCGGTGGCGGTGTTCGGCGCCTCCAACTTCCCGCTGGCGTTCTCGGTGGCCGGTGGCGACACCGCCTCGGCCCTGGCTGCCGGCTGCCCGGTGGTGGTCAAGGCCCACTCGGCCCACCCCGGCACCTCCGAGTTGGTCGGCCGCGCGCTGCAGAAGGCGGTGGCCCGCTGTGAACTGCCGGAAGGCGTGTTCTCGCTGCTGTTCGGCTCCGGTCGCGAGGTCGGCCAGGGCCTGGTCAGCGACGCGCGGATCAAGGCGGTGGGCTTCACCGGCTCGCGCAGCGGTGGCACCGCCCTGATGAAGACCGCCCAGGCGCGTCCCGAGCCGATCCCGGTGTACGCCGAGATGAGCTCGATCAATCCGGTGTTCCTGCTGCCCGAGGCGCTCAAGGCCCGTGGCAAGGCGCTGGGCGAGGCCTTCGTCGGCTCGCTGACCATGGGGGCCGGCCAGTTCTGCACCAACCCGGGGCTGGTGATCGCGGTCAAGGGCGAGGCGCTCGACGGCTTCGTCGAGGCCGCCGCCGAAGCGGTCAAGGGTGCCGGTGCACAGACCATGCTGACGCCGGGCATCCACGACGCCTACACCCAGGGCGTCAACACCCTGGGCGGCAGCGACAAGGCCCGTGAAGTGGCGCGCGGCCCCCAGGGCGACGGACCCAACCAGTGCCAGGCCGGCCTGTTCGTGGCCAAGGCCAGCGACTTCCTCAATGATGAGGCGCTGCAGGCCGAGGTATTCGGTTCGACCTCGCTGGTGGTCGAGTGTGCCGACCTGGACGAGGTCAAGGCACTGGCCGAGGGTCTCGAGGGGCAGCTGACCGCGACCCTGCAGATGGACGACGGCGACATCGACGCAGCCCGTGGCCTGCTGCCGATCCTCGAGCGGCGTGCCGGTCGGGTGATGGCCAACGGCTGGCCCACCGGGGTCGAGGTGTGCCACGCCATGGTCCACGGTGGCCCCTATCCGGCCACCTCTGACTCGCGCACCACCTCGGTCGGCAGCGCCGCCATCCACCGCTTCCTGCGCCCGGTGTGCTATCAGAACCTGCCGGACGCCCTGCTGCCGCAAGCGCTCAAGGATGGCAACCCGCTGAACGTCAGCCGCTTGGTGGATGGCAAGCGCGAGAGCTGAGCCTTTCCCATCAGTCGCTGTCGATGAAGAAAATCACCGTCATTGAGGTGAGCGCTGGGCGCCCGGATCGAGTAGCTTGTAAGGGATAGCGTCTACCCAACTACTCTGAAATGGGTATTCCTGCCCGCTGATGAAGGAGAAGGATGATGGCGAGACGTCGTGCAGCCTCCCCGATGGCTCAATGGGGTACGCCCCTTGGCTACTGGATGATGGGGATGAAGATGACCCAGATGCTGGTCGAGGCCCAGATGGTGATCGGCATGCGACTGATGGGGATGAAAGGGTTCTGGTCGGTGGCTCCCGGCGAGGACCTGCGCATGGTGACCGAGAAGATGACGGCCTTTACCCAGGCCGCCATGGCCGCCCAGCGGGCGGCGATCAGTGGCCGCAGCCCCGACCAGGTGCTGACGGCGGCGATCAAACCCTTGGGGCGCAAGACATCCTCCAACACCCGGCGGTTGAGCAAGCGAGGGCCGAGCTGGCCGACCTGAGCGTCGTTGCACAGGCGTTCGTCCCAAAGGCAGGGTACAGGCCGTCTGTGGGTCTGACCTTGTAGGTGCGAGCTTGCGGGTGTGGGCTTGCATGCGTCAGCTTGCAGGCGTCAGCTTGCAGGCGTCAGCTTGCAGGCGTCAGCAAGGCAAGTGCCGCGGGCTGTATCATATGCCCGCGGCAGTCGCCATAATGGGGCTGCACATTCTTGTGGAACCCCTCCCCATGTCAGATTCCCGCCGTCGTGGTACACCACCGCGCTCCAGCAATGACAAGCCGTCTTCGCATCGCTCTTCGAACAGCGCCTCGAACGACGCTGCGAACAGCCGTTCTCGAAGTGCTGCCGGCAAGTCCTCGCGGTCGACCTCGTCGGGACGATCTCGTCAGGGCCACGGCTCACCCAAGGTCGCCATGGGCGAGGTGGCGGATCTGCGGGTGGTGCAGGTCACCGACTTCGGCGCCTTTCTCGACTGGGGCCACGAGCGTGACCTGCTGCTGCCACTCAGCGAACAGCGCCTGACGCCGGCCGTGGGCCGGCGCGTACTGGTCAAGGTCAGCGAGGACCGCAGTGGACGGCCGGTGGCTTCCCAGCGTCTCGAGCGCTACATCACCGATCACAGCGATGATCATCGCGCCGGCGATGAGGTCGCCCTGGTCATCGCCGACACCACCGACCTGGGGGTCAAGGCGGTGGTCGATCACCGCTGCTGGGGGCTGATCTATCACGATGAGATCAGCCGCCCGCTGCGCCGCGGCCAGCGCCTGACCGGCTACGTCAAGCGGATGCGCGAGGATGGCCGGCTGGACTTGTCGCTGCTGCCGCCGGGCTCGGCCCGTCTGGACGTGGTCGGCGAACAGGTGCTCAAGGCACTGCGCGACGCTGGCGGCTACCTGCCGCTGTCGGACAAGAGTCAGGCCGCCGAGATCAAGGCGCGCCTGGGCGTCAGCAAGAATGCCTACAAGCAGGCCATCGGTCGGCTCTACAAGCGACGCCTGATCATCATCGAGGACAGCGGGGTGCGCCTGGCGCCCAGGGACGCTGGCACCACCACAACCGATGACAGCGCTTGAGGTAGTGCGCTGGACGGCGGAAAGGCGCCTTGCAGGTTTAAGAGGAGTGTCGACAGCGACTGACCTTGGTGGTGCCTGGGGTGTCGGGCATACTTGACGGCATCAACCGCTAGCGGACGACCCCCGAATGACCAATCGCCCCCTTCGTGTCGGCGTGGTGATGGACCCCATCGACCAGCTGACCTACAAGAAAGACACCAGTCTCGCCATGCTGTGGTCCGCTCAGGATCGCGGCTGGTCGCTTTCCTACATGGAACAGGAAGACCTGTTCCTCAAGGAAGGCCGTGCCTATGCCCACCAGCGCCCGCTGCAGGTCCACCGCGACCCGCAGCACTGGTTCGACCTGGGCGAGGTCGAGTCGCGGCCGCTGGCGGAGCTCGACGTCATCCTGATGCGCAAGGACCCGCCGGTGGATGGCCACTTCCTCAACGCCGTGCATCTGCTGGCCTTCGCCGAGCGCGAGGGCGTGCTGGTGGTCAACCCGACCCGGCCGCTGTTCGAGTGCAACGAAAAGCTGTTCGCCCAGCAGTTCCCGCAGTGCTGCACACCGACCCTGGTGTCCTGTCGCGACAGCGAGATCCGCGTCTTCCAGGCCGAGCACGGCGACGTCATCTTGAAGCCGCTGGACGGCATGGGTGGCAGCGGCATCTTCCACATCGGCCCCGAGGGGCGGAACCTGGGGGCGGTGATCGAGACCCTGACCGAACGCGGCCGGCGCCAGATCATGGCTCAGCGCTTTCTGCCGGAGATCAAGGACGGCGACACCCGTATCCTGCTGGTGGACGGCGAGCCGGTGCCCTTTGGTCTGGCGCGGATCCCGTCCGCCGGCGAGACCCGCGGCAACCTGGCCGCCGGCGGTCGCGGCGTCAGCCGCGAGCTGACCGATCGCGACTACTGGCTGGTCGAGCAGGTCAAGCCGGTGATCAAGGAGAAGGGCCTGATGTTCGTCGGGCTCGACGTGATCGGTGACTACATCACCGAGATCAATGTCACCAGCCCGACCTGCGTGCGCGAGATCGATGACCAGCGCGGCACAGACATCGCAGGCCTGCTGATGGACGCCATCGAGCGTCGCCTGGCGGCGCGCGGCTAGACCGTCGATCACGTCGAGTTTTCCCCACAGTCACTGAGCGCCATGCCCCCGGATGGTACACTGGGGGCATCCTGCCGGGCCGTCGGGGCGACGACTCGCCCTGAGGCCTGGCCACGCATCTGGACGGCGCGCAAGACCGCCTGGGAGTCACATGCAAAGCTTGAAGAACCATTTCTTGATGGCCATGCCCCATCTGGAAGACCCGAACTTCGCCGGGACGCTCAGCTACCTGTGCGACCACGACGAGAACGGCACCATGGGCGTGATCGTCAACAAGCCCACCGATCTGACCCTCGACGCCCTGTTCGAACAGCTCGAGATCAGCGTGGAAGAAGCGGCCAACGCCCAGGCCCCGGTGTACTACGGTGGCCCGGTGCACAAGGATCGCGGCTTTATCCTGCACTCGGGCTCCGCCGAACCCTGGGATTCGAGCATCCAGGTCACCGACGATATCGCCCTGACCACCTCCATGGACATGCTCCAGGCGCTGGCCAAGGGCGAGGGCCCCGAGCGCTTTCTGGTGTGCCTGGGCTGCGCCGGCTGGGAGTCCGGTCAGCTCGAGAACGAGCTGATGGACAACGCTTGGCTGACCGTGGAAGGCCGCGCCAACGTGCTGTTCGAGACGCCGCCGGAGCAGCGCCTGTCGGCCAGCGCCGGGATCCTCGGCATCGACTTGAACCTGATGACCCGCGAGGCCGGGCACGGCTGATGGCCAGTCGTAAGCGTGAGCCGGGCGAGCGCTTGATCCTGGCCTTCGACTTCGGCACCCGGCGCATCGGCGTATCGGTGGGCAACGAGCTGTTGCGCAGCGCCAGGGAGCTCGAGCCGCTGCCGGCCCGGGATGGCATTCCCGATTGGCAACGGGTGAGCGCGCTGATCGAGGAGTGGCAGCCCGACCGTTTTGTGGTCGGCCTGCCGCTCAACATGGACGGTAGCGAGAGCGAGATGAGCACCCGTGCGCGCAAGTTCGGCAAGCGGCTGTTTGGCCGCTACGGCGTCGAGTGCGAGATGTTCGACGAGCGCGGCACCACCCGGGAGGCCAAGGCCATCGCCCGGGAGCAGGGACACGGGGGAAATTACCGCAAGGAAAGCGTCGATGGCATCGCTGCGGTGCTGATCCTGGAAGGCTTCTTTGCCCGGGAGGAAGGGTTGCCGAGCCGCTGAGGTTGCCACTGTTGCACCGAACTTGTGAAGCACCAAAAAAAGCCCGAGGCCATGGCCTCGGGCTTTTTTCGGGGCAATCGACCCAGGCAGGTTCAACCCTCCAGGCTTAGCTCCGGTGTCGCCTGGCGGAAGCCGCGGGTCAGCCAGGCCAGCCACGCCAGGCCGCAGGCCAGCCAGATCCCGCCCAGCATCAGTGCGGAGCGGTCCAGGCTGGCCATCAGCCACAGGATCGCTAGCAGACCGATGGTCGGCGCGACGAGGAAGTATAGGCTGTCGGCCAGGCCGCGTCGGCCCTGCTTGATGTAGTAGTGGGCGATCACCGACAGGTTGACCAGGGCGAAGGCCAGGAAGGCCCCGAAGTTGATGAAGGAAGCCGCCGAGAGCACGTCCATGGTCAACGCCAGCAGCGCCACCACGCCGCTGAGTATCAGGCCACCGGTAGGCGTGCCGAAGCGTCCCAGGCGCCCAAGCAGGCGGGTCGACAGGACGCCGTCGCGGCCCATGGCGTAAAGCAGTCGCGAGCCGCTGGCCTGGGCCGCGATGCCGGAGGCAAACTGGCCGACGACCAGGCCGATCAGAAAGATCGAGACGAAGACGTCTCCGCCGATATTGCGGGCGATCTCGTAGGCGGCGGCGTCGGCATTGGCGAACTCGTAGCCCGGCGCGGCGAGCTGCACGAAATAGGACACCAGGATGAAGATCAGGCCGCCCAGCAGGGTGATCAGCAGGATGGCGCGGGGCAGGGTCCGCTCGGCGTCGCGGGTCTCCTCGGTCAGGGTGGTCACCGCGTCAAAGCCGAGAAAGGAGTAGCAGGCGACGGCGGCGCCCGCCATCAGCAGTGGCATCTGGGGGCTGTCGGCGCTGCCGAGGAAGGGCGTCAGGCTCCACAGCGGCTGGCTGGGGTCGCCGAGTACGTAGTGCACCGCCAGGGCGACGAAGGCGGCGATCACCAGCACCTGAACCAGCATCAGCACGCTGTTGACCAGGCTTGCTAGTTTGAGGCCGATGATGTTGATGAAGGTGGTGACCGCGATAAAGGCGATCAGCCACACCGGCACCGGCACGGACGGAAAGGCCGAGTGCAGATAGGCGGCACCGATCAGCCAGATCACCATGGGCAAAAACAGGTAGTCCAGCAGGATGGCCCAGCCGGCCATGAAACCCAGTCGATCGTTGATGGCGTGGCGCACATAGGCGTAGGCGGAGCCGGCCACCGGGTAGGCGCTGGCCATGCGGCCATAGCTGTGGGCGGTGAACAGCATGGCGATCAGTGCCGCCGCGTAGGCGCCGGATACCGCGCCTTCGGAGACCACCGCCAGCACGCCGAAGGTGCCGAGGACGATGATCGGTGTCATGTAGGCAAGGCCGAATAGAACGACCTGCCACAGGCCGAGTTGGGGCTTGGAGTGAGACATCTTGGGGCTCGCGTTATGGTTGTTGGTGATGGACGGTCGGGTCAGGCAACCATGGTCAGGCAATCATGGTCAGGAAAGCCGGGTCAGATGAGGCGGAAGCCGGGGCCTCGTGAGTCGTCGTCGCGCTGAAGGTCCAGCGAGACGCGTCGATCGGCCAGGTAGTCATAGTCCCGCCGGGCACGATTCAATAGCTCGAGGTCGAGCGATACCCGGTGAACCCCCGCGTCGCGATCGGCCTCGAACAGGGTCTCGCCAAGCGGCGAATACGCCGCGCTGTGGCCGGCGAAGGTCAGGCCGGCGCCCTCACCGCAGCGGTTGGCCATGGCGACAAAGCACTGGTTGTCCTGGGCGCGGGCCTGGGCGGCGCGGGCGTGTACCGGCCCGTAGGGGTCCATGTTGCCGTTGGTCACCAGCATCAGGTCGGTGCCCAGCGCGCCCAGGGCCCGTGCGGTCTCGGGGAATTCGATGTCGTAGCAGATCATCAGCCCCAGGGTCAGCCCGCGCCAGCGGGTGACGCCGATGCGCTGGCCCAGGCCGACCAGCTCCCGCTCATCGGGCCACAGGTGGGTCTTGCGATAGGTGAGGGCGATGCCATCTTCCGGGGTGATCAGTAGCGTGGTGTTGTAGACACCATCGGCGGCCCGCTCGAGCAGGCCGATGGCCAGGGCGCAGTCGTGGTCACGGCTGGCCTGGATCAGACGAGCCACCTCCGGGCCATCGAGCGCCAGGGCACGATCGTCGACGTGGTCTTGTTCGGCAAAGCCGCTGAGATGCGTTTCGGGAAAGACCACCAGCGACACCTGGTCGCCGTGGCGTTCCAGGGTGCTCAGGGCGGCGTCCAGGTTGGCCTCGATGTTTCCCTCGATGCCGGGAAGTTGTGCCAGGGCTATCTGCATGGAAGACTCCACAGCCGTTGTTGTCGGTTGGCGTTTTATAGAATGTCAGTATCCTCTATTCACCGAGGCTGCCTATTCCATGGCAGGGTTACCCCCATAGGGTGAGGCGCCGACAGATGTCGCAGAACAGTGAGGAAGGAACCACGGGAATGCTTGAGGCGATGGGCTGGCATCGCGACTTCGCGCGCCTGCTGGCACGCCTGGAAAGTGAAGACTTCTGGGAGGCCGTCAGCCGCACCCTGGCGCGCCACATCGTCTACAACACCTGGGTGGCGCTGGTCTTCCATGCCGACCAGCCGCCGACCATCCTGGCCGAAAGCGACGAGGACGACGGCGCCGATGAAGGCCTGTTCGAGGACTACCAGCGCGGCCTGTATCTGCTGGATCCCTTCTATGTCGCCGCCCGTGACAATGGCCTCGATGGCCTGGTAACGCTGGATGACGTGGCCCCGGCACGGTTCACCGCGACCGAGTACTACCAGCGCTACTTCCGGCGCAATATCGTCAGTGACGAGGTGCAGATCAATCGGTCACTGGGCGCTGGTCGTACCCTGTGCCTGTCGCTGGGTTCCACCCGAACCTTCCTGCACAGCGAAATCGGCCTGCTGCATCTGGTCGAGCCCTGGCTCGGTGAGCTGATGCGACTGCGCATGCACTTCGAGCGCTGCGGCGAGACGCCCGGCCCCCATCCCTGGCATCCGCACCGAGGTGGCGTCGAAGAGACGGCGACCCGCTTCGGGCTGACCGATCGCGAGCGCGAGGTGAGCCAGTTGATGCTGGGCGGCGGGTCGACCAAGGAGATCGCCCGACGCCTGTCTATCTCGGTGGAGACCGTCAGGGTCCACAAGAAGCACCTGTACGCCAAGCTCGGGATCAACACCCAGGCCGAGCTGTTCTCGCGCTTCTGGCAGGAGCGCCCCTGAACCTGTGGCGCCGGCGCCAAGCTTCCGCCCGGCACCGCCGCAGCTAGAACTTGGCGTCGTCCACACCGACGCTACCCGGCACAAACCAGGGCACGTCGCGCAGGTCGCGCTCGATCAGGTGCTCGACCTTGAGCAGGGTGGCGAAGATCGCCATGCGCACCGGAATGCCGTTGTCGGTCTGGCGGAAGATCGCCAGGCGCGGGTCGCCGTTGAGGTCGACGTCCAGATCATTGGCCTCCGGACGGCTGTCCCGGGGCAGCGGGTGCATGATGATGGTGGACGGGTTGCAGCGGCTGTCCATGAAGGCGCGGTGGACGGTGAAGTCCCGCGACAGGTTGAAGCCTTCGCTCATCTCGGCGGTGAAGCGCTCCTTCTGGATGCGGGTGGTGTAGACCACGTCGACATCGGAGAAGTCACCGGCCAGGCTCTCGCGTACCTCCACGTCCAGGCCCTGGCGGCTGACCCGCTCGATCAGGTGGTTGGGCATCTCGAGCCCCGGCGGCGCCACCAGGGTCACGCGCATGGGCGCGTAGAGCGCCAGCAGCTTGATCAACGAGTGCACCGTACGGCCGTACTTCAGATCCCCGGTCATCAGAACGTGGGCACCCTTGAGGGTCTTGCCCTGGCGGCTGAATTCCTTGTCGATGGTGTAGAAGTCCAGCAGCGCCTGGCTCGGGTGCTCGCCGGGGCCGTCACCGGCGTTGATCACCGGTACGTGGGTGGCGCCGGCGAACTCGGCCACCGAGC
Source organism: Halomonas sp. MMSF_3323 (assembly GCF_030733595.1). NCBI lineage: Bacteria > Pseudomonadati > Pseudomonadota > Gammaproteobacteria > Oceanospirillales > Halomonadaceae > Halomonas > Halomonas sp. MMSF_3323. Next base: position 33,353 of record NZ_JASHIT010000035.1, read on the forward strand.
CCTGGTCCGGGTGACGCATGACGATGGCGTCGCAGTAGCCGGCCATCACGCGGCTGGTGTCGTAGAGCGATTCGCCCTTGGCCATCGACGAGAAGGTGAAGCCGGTGGTGTCGCAGACGCTGCCGCCGAGCCGCGAGAAGGCGGTGTGGAAGCTGACACGGGTACGGGTGCTGGCCTCGAAGAACAGGTTGCCGAGCACCGCGCCTTCCAGCACCCGGGTGACCTTGCGTCGCTGGGCGACGGGTTCCATGGCGGCCGCCACCCGCATCAGGTGATCGATATCGTCGCGGGACAGGGAGTCGATGGAGAGCAGGTGGGACATCACGGCGGCCTCGGCAGTGGGAACGGGCGCTAGTGTACCGCTGGTGCACACTGAGTTCAGCCTCGAAGAGCGCTTGCCGTGCCCCTCATCAGATTAGCGAGGCCGTCAAGGCGGTGACGGATGCTTGCCAACGCTCTAGCGTTGACTTTGCCGTAGAGGGGTTTGCTCGTTCGCGCGCTGGCAAGGTGGACGCCGGGGCCTCTATGCTGGAAGGCGCCACCGGTGTCGGGCGCATGTAGCCTGGCCCTGGTCTACCAAGTCCAAGTGGAGCCGCCTATGCTGCCGTCCCTGACCCGCTACTACCTGCTCGATGTATTCACCGACCAACCGTTCGCCGGGAATCCACTGGCGGTGTTTCTCGACGCCGACGGTATCGCGGGGGAGCGCATGCAGGCCATCGCCAACGAGCTGAACCTGGCCGAGACGGCCTTCGTCGGGCGGGCCCAGGCGAGCCGGCATTTTCCGGTACGTATCTTCACTCCTCACCGCGAGCTGCCGTTTGCCGGCCATCCGAGCATTGGCGTGGCCCATCTGATCGCCGCCCAGGGGCTGGTGCATGCTGGCGAGGTCAGCGCCGATAGCCCGGTCATCCTGGATCTGGCTGGCGGGCCGCTTAAGGTGACCTATGAGGGCGACCTGGCACGCTTCAAGATGGCGCGCACGCCGGAGGTCGGCACCAGCACGCTGGGCCAGTCCAGCGCAGCGGAGCTGGCCGGGCTCGAGCTCGATGACGTCGCCGCGGACCCGGTCCAGGCCTCCTGCGGATTGCCGTTTCACCTGGTCGAACTGGTCAACGTCCAGGCGCTGGCGCGGCTGGCGCTCGATGGCGAAGCCTGGCAGCGCCACGTGTCACCCAGCGCCGTGGAGCAGGTCTACTTCTATGTGCGCGAGGCCAAGGAATCCGGCGAGATTCACGCTCGCATGTTCTCGCGCCACGCCGGCAGCTTTGTCGAGGACCCCGCCACCGGCAGCGCGGCGGCGGCGCTGGCGGGATTTCTGGGACAGCAGTCGAAGAGCCAGGGCAACAACTGGCGCATCCACCAGGGCGAGGCGATGCACCGCCCAAGCCAGATCCACGCCCGCGCCACCCGCGACGACAAGGACAAGGTTACCGTCGAGATCGCGGGGCAGGCGGTGCTGATGGGCGAGGGTGGTCTCTATCCTCGTGACTGAGGCATCGTCCTTGGTGATCGAGGCGTCACCGAAGCCCGTGCCTTTACCACCCTGTCACTGCACTTTCTGGAGTCTTGCATGACCCGTCATCTTGTTCTGGCCTTTGTCGCCGGCTTTCTCGCTGTATTGTGTTTCCACCAGCCGGTAGTGGGGCTGTTGCACGCCTACGGGGTGATCCCCTTTGCCCCCTATTCCACCTCACCCGCCGCCCCCCTGGGCGTGCCGGCCTGGTTTTCGGCGAGTTTCTGGGGCGGCGTCTGGGGGTTTGTGATGATGCTGGTGTTCGCGCTCAGGCGGATCGATCAGGGGGGCTGGTGGAAGGCAGGGTTGTTCGGCGGCATCGCCCTGACCCTGGTGGCCATGCTGGTGGTGTTCCCGCTCAAGGGGCGCGGCATCGACCCGGCGATCTTACCCATCGGCTTTATGGTCAACGGCGCCTGGGGCCTCGGCACCTGGATGTTCGTGCGCGCCTGGCGTCAGTAGATGCGCCCTGCTGAAGCGACAGCGGCCCCGTCTGAAAACAGGCGGGGCCGCTGTCGTTAAGGTTCGCGGGTCCCGTAGCGCTTGGTCGTCAGGCCGACGCCGTCTGCGCTTCCAGGGCGCCCTTGTCGGTGACGATAAAGTGGTAGCAGATCAGCGCCAGCACGCCGGACAGGCCGATGGCGATGGCCATGCTGTGGGAGGTGCCGTCGTGGAACTGTCCGACCAGGGCACCGACACCGGCGGCGATGCTCATCTGGATAAAGCCGAACAGCGCCGAGGCCGAGCCGGCGCAGTGGGGGTTGGGCGCCAGGGCGCCGCCCATGGTCTGCGGCATGATGATGCCGAAGCCGATCATGTAGGCCATGTGGGGGCCGATGACTGCCCAGGGAGTATGCACCCCGGCCAGCGCGAGCAGTGCCATGGCAGAGCCGCCGAGGGCGGCGATCAGGCTGGCGGCGACCAGCAGCTGGTGACGGCTGCGGCGACGGCTGAGCTTGGCGCTGGTCAGCGAGCCGATGAAGAAACCGAGCACGATGGCGGCGAACAGGTAGCCGTAGACGTCGGGGCTGACCCCCATGTAGTCGATCAGCACGAACGACGAACCCGACAGAAAGGCGAACAGACCGGAGAAGGCAGCGGCGTTGGCCAGGGTATAACCGACGAAGTCGCGCTGGCCGAGCAGCGAGCGGAAGGTGATGGCCAGCGCCGAGGGCTTGATCGACTGGCGCCGGTCCCGCGGCAGCGGCTCGGGCATCATCGCGATCAGCCCCAGCATGGCGGCGGCGTAGAGCGCCAGCAGCAGGAAGATGGCGTCCCAGCCGAACCACACCAGTAGCCCCGCACCGACCACCGGGGCCAGCGCCGGGGCCAGTGCCATGACGCTGGCCATGTAGGAGAGGATGCGGCTGGCCTCGAAGGGGCCGTGGATGTCGCGCACCGCGGCGCGGCCCAGCACCGGCCCCGCCGAGCCACCCAGGGCCTGGAAGAAGCGCGCCACCAGCAGCGTCTCGATATTCGGCGCGAAGGCGCAGACCAGGCTCGCCAGCAGAAACACCCCCATCCCGAGTGCCAGCACCGGCTTGCGACCGAAGCGATCGGACAGCGGACCGCACAGTAGCTGCGCCATGGCGAAGCCGATCAGATACAGCGACAGGGTCAGCTGGATCTGATCGGCTCCGGTGCCCAGCGCCTCGCGCATGGCTGGCATGGCCGGCAGGTACATGTCGGTGGCCAGCGGGCCCAGGGCGGTCAGCGCCGCCAGCAGGGCCACGGTGGCGCGGGAGGTCGGGTTCAGCACACGCAACTCCTTGGTGTCAGGTACGGTGACGGTCGGGTCAGGGAAAGCGAAGGGAGCGCTTTTCGCGCTCCCTTCGCGGTGTCGATGCTGCTGCTTGGAGGCAAACATCGTTCCGTCAGTGTTTCCTTAGTCGGCTTATTGTAGCCGATCTCACACAGCGTCTGGCTGAACACCCGGTGCCGCCTTGTCGAAGGCCGGCAGCGCTCGCGCTCGCTCCGATACCGCGCGCACTCGCGCAAAGGGCACGAGGTCGCACTCGAAGCGCTCGGCGTTGAACACCTGGGGTATCAGGCAGACGTCGGCCAGGGTCGGCTCATTGCCGACGCAGAAGTCGCCCATGGTGTGCTCAAGCATCGCCTCGACGGCGGTCAGCCCCGTTGCTACCCAGTGGCGGTACCAGGCGAGCCTGGCGTCATCCGATAGTCCGAGTTCGCCGGTCAGGTGCTTGAGCACCCGCAGATTGTTCAGCGGGTGGATCTCGCAGGCGACGGCCTGGGCCAGCGCCCGGATCTTCGCCCGATGCTCGGCGGAGCCGGGCAGCAGCGGCGGTTCGGGGTAGCGCTCGTCGAGGTATTCGCACAGCGCCAGGGATTGGGTCAGCGCCTGTCCCTGGTCGGTGACCAGGGTCGGCACCAGGCCCTGGGGATTGCGCGCCAGATTGTCGGCATCACGCTGCTCGCCCTTGACCAGATTGACCGGGTGATGGTCGAGGGTGATGCCCTTTAGATTGGCGACGATGCGCACGCGATAGGCCGCCGAAGAGCGAAAGTAACCGTAGAGTTGCATGGCAGGTTCCAGAAATTGGCGGGGGCGGGCGCGATGCTCGTGTGGCGGCCCGAGCGGTGGCGGGACGCCCGCCGGGGACGGCGGGCGTCGAGGGCCGAGGTGTCGACGGTGGTGGACGTCCGCCCCAGGACTTGAGGGGGCTGGCTCAGTCCTTGGGTTGGTACTTCACCACCCGCTGGTCGATGGCGCCGAAGATGCTCTGGCCGGCCTTGTCGAACATCTCGATGCGCACCCGGTCACCAAAGCGCAGGAAGGGCGTCTTGCTGTCGCCGTGCAGGATCTTCTCGACCATACGCACCTCAGCCAGGCAGCTGTAGCCGACGCCGCCGTCGGCCACCGGCTTTCCGGGGCCGCCATCCGGGTCCGGATTGGACACGGTGCCGGAGCCGACCACCGCGCCGGCGCCCAGGTAGCGGGTGCGGGCGGCGTGGGCCACCAGTTGCGGGAAGTTGAAGATCATGTCCGGGCCGGACTCGGGCTCGCCGAACTTGTCGCCGTTCAGATGGACCGTCAGCGGTAGGTGCACGCGGCCATCCTTCCACGCCTCGCCCAGCTCGTCCAGGGTGACGCAGATCGGCGAGAAGCTAGAGGCCGGCTTGGCCTGGAAGAAGCCGAAGCCCTTGGCCAGCTCCCCGGGGATCAGGCCGCGCAGACTGACGTCGTTGACCAGCATCAGCAGCTTGATGTGGCCGGCTGCCTGTTCGGGGCTCACCGCCATCGGCACGTCGTCGGTGATCACCGCGATCTCGCCCTCGAAGTCGATGCCGTGGTCTTCGCTGACCGCCTCGATATCGTCATAGGGACCGATGAAGCTGTCGCCGCCGCCCTGGTACATCAGCGGGTCGGTCCAGAAGGTCTCCGGCATCTCGGCGTTGCGCGCCTGGCGCACCAGTTGCACATGGTTGAGATAGGCCGAGCCGTCGGCCCAGTGATAGGTACGCGGCAGCGGCGAGTGCAGCGCTTGAAGATCGAGCTCGAAGGCCTCCTCGGCGGCGCCGTCGTTGAGGCGCTGGTAGATCTCTTCAAGGCGCGGGGCCAGCTCGTCCCAGTCTTCGACGAGCTGTTGCAGGGTGGTGGCAATCTGCGGCACGCGTACGGCGTGGGTCAGGTCGCGGGAGACGACGATCAGCTCGCCGTCGCGTCCGCTCTTGAGGGTGGCCAGTTTCATCAGAGGGTTCCTTGTGGTCAAAGCAGAGGTCGGTCAGGGCCGCGTCGGATCGAAGTGGGACTTGAGTCCCTTCCACACATCCACGTAGTCGCGCTGGCGGAAATCGGCGGCCAGCGCCTTTTCAGTAGGCTGGAAGACGTAGCGGCTCTCGAACATGAAGGCCAGGGTCGCCCCTTGATACTGAGGCTGGAGGCTGGCGTCGGAGGCCTTCTCGAAGGTCTCGGCGTCGGGGCCGTGGGGCGACATGCAGTTGTGCAGGCTGGCGCCGCCGGGCAGGAAACCTTCGGCCTTGGCGTCGTACTCGCCGTGGATCAGGCCCATGAATTCGCTCATCAGGTTGCGATGGAAGTAGGGCGGGCGGAAGGTGTTGTCGGCCACCATCCAGCGCGGCGGAAAGATCACGAAGTCGATGTTGGCCATGCCCTCGGTGTCCGACGCCGACGTCAGCACGGTGAAGATCGAAGGATCCGGATGGTCGAAGCTGACGGTATTGATGGTGTTGAAGTTGGCCAGGTCGTACTTGTAGGGCGCCACGTTGCCGTGCCAGGCGACCACGTCCAGCGGCGAGTGGTCCAGCCGGGTCGCCCACAGTGCCCCGGAGAACTTGGCCACCAGTTCGAAGTCGCCCTCGAGGTCCTCGTAGGCGGCCACCGGCGACTGGAAGTCGCGCGGGTTGGCCAGGCCGTTGGCGCCGATGGGGCCGAGCCCCGGCAGCTCCAGGGGACTGCCGTAGTTTTCGCAGACATAGCCCCGGGCCTGGTCGCCCTCACTGATGCGGACCTGGAACTTGACCCCGCGCGGGATCACCGCGATCTCGCCGTTGCCCACCTCGAGCGCGCCGAACTCTGTGCCCAGGCGCAGGGTGCCCAGCTGAGGCACGATCAACAGTTCGCCGTCGGCGTTGTAGAAGAAGCGTTCGGTCATGTCCTGGTTGCAGGCATAGACATGGACACCGCAGCCGGCCTGGGTGCCGGCGTCGCCATTGACCGCGATGGTGGCAAGACCATCGATGAAGTCGGTGGCCGCCTCGGGCAGGGGAGCCGGGTCCCAGCGCATCTGGTTGGGGTCCGCGGCGGGACGTGACAGCGGCGCGGTGGCGAGACCGCCGTGCTCCAGCGGGCGGTAGGCGCTCTGGGCCACCGAGGGGCGGATGCGGTAGAGCCAGCTTCTCAGGTTATGGCTGCGCGGCGCGGTGAAGGCCGAGCCGGTGAGCTGCTCGGCGTAGAGTCCGTAGGCGCAGCGCTGAGGCGAGTTCTGCCCCTGGGGCAGGGCGCCGGGCAGCGCTTCGCTGGCGAAGTGATTACGAAAACCGCTTTGATACGCAAGCGGCGTCTGGTCGAGACGTTGGGACATCGGGAAATCCTCCGCTCAGGATGATGAGGTGGCGTGTCGGGATGCTCGCCGCCCCACTGCATACTGAGTCCTGTGATAAAGCTCGGGTCGAGGCGGTCACATCATCGCTATGGCATGCCTGGAATATAGTTTCATTTGAAACTATATTCCAGGCCTTATCGCTAGTGAGACGGTGCCAACCCCACCGGCATCTGATTTATCCTTAAAAAACATGAGATTGATGGGCTAAGACATACGTCTATAGCAATGCCGTGGTGCGAAGCTTCACTGGGCGGTTGGGTGCGGTGTAGACACTATCCCCAAGGGGCCAGGCGACGGTATGAGCGCAGGGGAAAGGTCGCCTAGACCGCGCCCACCCACTTTGGGCAAGTGTGGATCGGCGTCGTGATAGCCAGCGGGGTGTGAAGCTCGCAATACGAGATGGGGGCTACTTCCCGGCAAGTGAAGTGGACTTCGAGAGAGCACGTCAGACGCTGTGCCATTGCCGCGAAAAGCATAGAATTGGGCAGTGCTGCCACGAAAATTAACGTTATCATCGTGTTATTGAGTTATTTTAAAGTCATATAAGCGTTTGTTTAAAAAATAATAAGACGCCGTCAACGTGAAGTGGACAAAAGATCCCTTCGATCTCGACATGACGAAGGTAGTGGGCATCGGTCATCAGACGTCGAGCCTATGCACAGGGAGAACAGCAAGTGTCGATGGCAAAAATGCCCCATCTGGTGCATTGGTTAACCGGACAGTTTCGTGAAACTGAGCGAGAAGCCTGGTATCGCCGCGCGATCAAGCCGAGGGTGCGCTGCGAGTCACGACTGGCCTGGATGCTTGCCGCATTGATATTCGGCATGTTCTCGATTTCCGATTACTTTTATGTCGGCCAGAGCCGCGAGCTCTACCTGTTGCTGGCCATGCGCGTGGTCGTCGTCGGTAGCTGTCTTTTTCTGGCTTGGGCGATTGGTCGATGGGGAAGCTATTCGCAGCGCCTCTGGCTGCATGCTTTGCCGTTGTGGGTTATGGCGACGGGCATCATCCTGATTGTTCCGCTACGTCCGGACTCCCTTTCGACGCAGATGATGGCTGTCATCGTTGCTACCATGGCCTTTTATCTGCTGATTCCCAACCTGCTCACCGTGGTGGCGATGGCGAGCCTGTATCTGGGTATCGGTTTTCTGTGCGCCTCTGCCATCTTTGCCGACAGTTCGCCCGTCGATGTGTTGCGCATGGCGCTGTTGTTGATCATGGCCAATGCGGTCGGGTTCTGCACCTTGCTGCGGGTAGAGCGCCTGCAGCGCAAGCAGTTCGCGATATTGAGCGAAGAGCGCGACCAAAACCGACAATTGCTTCGTGAGATGGCGCATCGTCAGTCCCTTGAAGGTCAGTTGAGACAGCTGGCCGAGCGCGATGCCTTGACCGGTCTCGCCAATCGTCGGCACTTCATGAAGCGGGCCCAGAGCATGTTTGAGTCTGCCCGGGAAGCACAGGCGCCCTTCAGCCTGTTTATGCTGGATGTCGATCACTTCAAGACTATCAATGACACCTGGGGCCACAGTCATGGAGACCGAGTGCTGATGGAGATCGCCCGAGTGTGTGCCGAGTCACTGCGTTCCCATGATCTGATCGCGCGTTTCGGCGGCGAAGAGTTCGTGGTCGCATTGCCTGATACCTCCTTGAGTGACGCTTTGCCGGTCGCACAACGTCTGCATCGAGCGGTCGCCGACCTGGCGCTGCCGTTTGAGGGGGGTGAGAGGGGGGCGGCGGTCACCGTTACCATCGGCATTGTCGAAGCCCGGCCCGATGAGGACAATCTGGAAGTGCTGATTCATCGCGCCGACAAGGCGCTTTACGTCGGCAAGCGTGACGGCAGAGACCAGGTAGTAGCCTGTCGCGAGAGCCAGGCGTGAGTGCGAAAGCGATGCTGATGGTAAGGTCGCGAGCTACGTTGCCGGTTCTGGCGTTCCCGGTTATCGTCAGTGACGGATGGTGGCGTGCCACGCTGGCGTGGCGCTGTCGCGATGGACGCTGACCACGGGGACGAGGCCATGGGCTCGCGTAAGCGAGAAACACCGACCAGCAGCGGGGTACCGCATCTGGATCTTTTGCAGTTCCTGCCGTACCGGCTGAACAGTCTGGCGGACCGTTTGAGTCAGGCGCTTTCGCAGATGTACGCAGAACGTTACCAGTTGACCATTGCCCAGTGGCGAGTGCTGGCGTGGTTGTCGCACCTGGATGAGCTATCGGCCAAGCAGATCGCCCAAGCTACTCGCATGGATAAGGTGCGTATTTCTCGGGCCGTACAGGCCCTGGAGGAGCGTGGTCTGATCCGAAGAACGCCTTCGCCCAGTGACCAGCGTGTACAGCACCTGCGACTGACCGAGGCGGGGCAGGCCTTACTGGCCGACTTGATCCCCGATGCCTTGCAATGGGAGGCCGATGTGGTGGCCGCTCTCTCTCAGGGCGAGTGTCATCAACTGATAAGCGTGATCGGCAAGCTCGAGCGCCAGCTCGATCGGCTGGAGCAGGGCAGTGGCCCCTGGTCCCAGGACCGCTCCGGCGATCCCATGGAGACGCCGGGTTCTCCCGAGCTCGATCAGGATCGCTAGGGCCTGTTCGCGCACTGCTCCAGGCGCTAGGCCAGCCACACCTCGATGATCGATTGGCGAGTCACTCCCGGGCGGCTGGCTTCCTCGTCGAGAGACTCGATCATCCAGACAGGAAAGTCGACGTTGCCCCGTCTTTGTGACTGATTGGGGCGCCGAGCCCTGGACGGGGAGAGGGCTTCCGAGACGTCTTCGCCATCATCGAATTTTTTGATCAAGCGTCCTGGCTTTCATGGAGCTCCACCTCTTCCTTCCGCGAGCGCCTTACAGAGATGATGCGTAGCCCGGTCGCGCGGCGTTACAACGGCAGAACAGTGCTTGCCTTCGATCGAGCCAATAACCAGCAATCCAGGTTCGTCGGGCGTCTTGGCGGGGATCTCGATAAGGAGAGGGTCAAACCAGCGTCGTTGTGCATCAAGGGCGTCAATCCCATGCTTGGCCTTGGGGCCGGGATCGAGGGCAGGTCCTCACTGCGGATAAGGGTCAAGTCGCCACTGCGACAGGCAGATTCGCTCCCTCACTCCCCGATCACCCACCAGCCATCGACTTCCTGCACCGGGACCGGGTCCACTGCCTCGCCCTGGGCGGGGCCGGAGATGCCTTCGCCGCTGTCGAGACGGAAGCAGGCCTGGTGGTGGGTACAGATCAACAGCTCGCCGTCGCGGCTGAGGATGTTGCTGCCGCGGCCGTCCAGCGGCAGGTACTGATGGGGGCAGGCGTTGACGTAGGCGTGCACCCGGCCATCGGCGTGGCGGGCGAGGATCAGCGGGAAGCGGCCGTTGTCGCTCTCGATATTGAGGCAGCGGCTCTCACCCGGGGCCAGGCTGGTCGATTCCAGCACGGCGGTCCCGGGCGGTGGTGCGCTCTTGTACTTGCGCCAGGCGTCGGTCATCGGGGGATCTCTTGAGGGAGCCGGTGAACCCGGGCGTCAGGGCTTGAAGTCCTCGGCGGCGGGAATGCGTCCGCCTAGCTGGGCGGTAATTTCTGCGGCGGTGGCGCGCACCAGCTCGCCGAGCTGGGACAGGCGTTCGTCGGGGATACGCGCCACCGGCCCGGAGACCGAGATGGCTGCGAGTGGCGTGCCCAGTTCATCGTGGATGCAGGCGGCCACGCAGTGCAGGCCGATGGCATGCTCTTCGCGGTCGCAGGCGTAGCCGCGTTCACGGATCTCGGCCATGGCGCGACGCAGCTCGGATGGACTCGACAGGGTGTTGACGGTGACGCGGTCCAGACCGCGTTCGGCCAGTACCCGCTCCAGGTCATCGTCGGGCAGCCAGGCCATCAGCGCCTTGCCTACGCCCGAGGCGTGCAGCGGGGCACGTGAGCCCAGACGGGTGATCATGCGCATCATCTGGGGCGATTCGCTCTGCGCCAGGAACACCGCCGTGGTGCCTTCACGCACGCCTAGATTTGCGGTCTCGCCGGTCTCACGGGTCAGTCGGCGCAGGTAAGGACGGCTGGTGGCAACGAAGTCGCGTGCCTCGAGAAAGCTGTTGCCGATGCGAAAGGTCTTGACGTCGATGCGCCAGACGCCGAGTTCCTCGTCCTGGGTGATAAAGCCCTGGCTCAGCAGGGCCTGCAGCAGGCGATGGGTCGTGGACGGTGCCAGATCGGCCTGCTCGGCGATGTCGGACAGCGCCAGGCCGCCCGGGTGCATCGCCAGCAATTCCAGCAGGTTGAGTCCCCGCACCAGCGACTGGCTGTGGCCTCCGCTGGCCTTGCCGCTGGCCGGTCGGCCGGCCGTTCTGCGCTTGCTTTCCGTCACCTTGCATCTCCTGGGTCAACCGTTTGGCACAGTCCTTAGCATACCTGTTGGCGCGGCCGCTTGTCGCGTTTGCGGAAAAGGCTTCCACAAGCGGCCCTGCCTTGGCTGAGCCTGGTCCGGCGCTCAGCGATGGCGCCAGTGGGGGGCGCGCTTGGCGACGAAGGCGTCGATGCCTTCGGCCACGTCTTCGGCCATCATGTTGGCGGCCATCACCTCGCCTGCGTAGGCATAGGCCTGGCCCAGCGGCAGGGCTCGCTGGCGGGCCAGCATGGCCTTGCCGGTGAACAGCGCCACCTGACTCTTGGCGCGCAGGCTGTCGAGCAGCACCTCGAGACTGTCGTCGAGGGCGTCGTCCTCGGCGACCCGGTTGACCAGGCCCCATTCCAGCGCCTGATCGGCGTCGATGAACTCGCCGGTAAACAGCATCTCGGCGGCCTGCTTGGGACCGATATTGCGGGTCAGCGCCACCGCCGGGGTGGAACAGAAAAGCCCGACCTTGATACCGGAGACGGCGAAGCGCGCCGAGCGGGCGGCCACCGCCATGTCACAGCTGGCTGCCAGCTGGCAGCCGGCGGCGGTGGCAAGCCCCTGAATTCGAGCGATCACCGGCACCGGACAGTCCTGCAGGCGCTGCATGACCCGGGAGCACTGGGCGAAGAGCTGTCGATAGGCGTCCTCGTCGCCGAGCTCGCGCATCTCCTTGAGGTCATGGCCGGCGCAGAAGGCACGGCCCTCGGCAGCGATCACTACCGCCCGCAACGAAGGATCGGGGTCGATTGCGGCAAAGGCATCATCCAGTGCGGTGAGCATGTCCCGGGACAGGGCGTTGAAGCTTGCCGGGCGGTTGAGGGTCAGATGGACGACCCCACGATCATCGTGACGCACCACGGCGAGGTCACCGGTGTCAGGCTGGGCGGAAGGTGAGGCGGGCATCGTCATGGCTCCAACGAGGGAAAACTTCGCAAGCCTAGCGCGTGATGACGCCTTTTCGGGGCCTGCTTCGACCAAAGGGGAAGAGTGGCCTGGCCTCCCTGGTTGACGCCAGAGCGGCGTCAGAGTAGCGCCAGGACGACGACAGGGGCGGCTTGCTGGCGGCCAGCGTCCGTGGTCATGGCCGTGGAGGATGGCGTACATTCGCACAAGCGATCCACGACGCGAGAGGCGCATGATGCAGGACGACAGGCTGAGGCCCAGGCCGATGCAGGGCGACGTGCTGGCCACGCCGCGTAGCCGGCTGCGCCCGCTAGAGCGCTATGATCTGCCTGGCTTGAGCCGACTGCTGGCCGATCCCCGGGTGATGCGTCACTCGCTCCACGGTGTGCAGGACATGGCGGGGAGCCGTCGCTTTCTCGATGCCTGTCGCGCGAGCTACGCCGACAAGGGCTTTGGCTACTGGGCGGTGGTGCACCCGGTATCGCGAGCGTTGATGGGCTTCTGCGGCTTCGATCACGAGATCCTCGACGGCGAGCGGGAGTTGGCCATCGGCTATCGTTACGCCGTGCATCATTGGGGTAGAGGGCTTGCCACCGAGGTGGCCCTGGCGGTGGTGGCCCACGCCTTTGCCATCACCGACTGCGAGTCGCTGGTGGCGGTGGTCGATCCCACCAATGTGCCGTCGAGCCGAGTGGCACAGAACGCGGGCTTTGTGTGGGAAGGGATGACGACGCTCGAGGGCCAGCGAGTGAAGGTCTACAGGCGTCATCGCTACCGTGAAGTCAGAAGCTGCTGAGCCTGGGCTGCGTCCCTGTCCTGGGGAAACGAAGCGGGCCCGCGTGGCGGGCCCGAAAGTGGCGTCATGGTGTCCTCGAGGGGACGGTGTGGCGTGTCAGACGCTGTCGCGGAAGACCCGATCGGCCTTGGGCAGTACCAGATTGAGCACGATGGCAAACAGCGCGCCGGGGATCAGCCCTGACTCGATGATGGCCTGGAGGTTGTCGCTCAGATTGGCGTAGAGCCCTTCCTGGGCCGGCAGGCCCACCGCGGCGGACAGCGAGACCCCGATGATCACCATGTTGCGCTTGTTGAAGTCGATATGGGAAAGCATCTTGATGCCGGCGCTGGCGATCATGCCGAACATGATCAGTACCGCCCCGCCCAGCACCGAATTGGGGATGCTGGAAACGATGGCACCCAGCTTGGGGATCAGGCCCGCCAGCAGCAGGAAGGCGCCGCCGATGGCCACCACATAGCGGCTGACCACACCGGTCAGCGCCACCATGCCCACGTTCTGGCTGAAGCTGATCTGGGGGAAGGCGTTGAAGATCGCGGCGAACACGCTGGACAGGCCGTCGGCCATGACCCCACCGGAGAGCTCCTTGTGGGTCGGCTCGCGGTCCATGCCGCCGGCGGTGGTGCCGACGATGTCGCCGATGGACTCGGCGCAGGTGACCACCGCCAGCAGCACCACCGGCAGGATCGCCGCCAGATGGAATTCAAGCCCGATGGTCAGCGGCACCGGCAGTGACAGCCAGTCGGCGTCACCGATGGTGGAGAAGTCGATATAGCCGAACATGGTGGCCACCACGTAACCGGTGATCAGGCCGATCAGCGGCGCCGCTTCGGACCAGATACCGCGGCCGTACTGGTGCAGACCCAGGGTCACCACCAGTACCAGCGCCCCCAGCAGCAGGTGGTGGGTGGCGCCGAAGTCGGCGGCGCCGAAGCCTCCGCCCCAGTAGGCGAAGCCTACCGGCATCAGCAGGGTGCCGAGCATGACCACGAAGGTGCCGGTGACCACCGGCGGGAACAGAAACCGGAACACCGGCAGAAACATGCCCACCAGGGCCATGGCGACCCCGCCACACAGGGCTGCGCCAAGGGCCGCCGGAAGTCCCATGCCCACGGCAATGGGAATCAGCACCGGGACGAAGCCGAAGCTGGTGCCCATGACGATGGGCAGGCGGGCGCCGATGGGGCCTATCCCCAGCGACTGCACCAGGGTGGCGACACCGGCCACGAACATCGCCGCCTGGATCATGAAGGCGGTCTGGTCCGCCGGCAGGTCGGCGGCGCCGGCGATGATGATCGGCACCGTGACGTTGCCGACGAACATCGCCAGCACGTGCTGCAGGCCCAGCGGAATGGCGCGCCCCAGGGGCGGCATGGCGTTGACGTCATGGGTCGAGCGCACAGATGCGCTTTCCAGGGTGTCCCCGGAGGAGTCGTGGGTGGGCATGGCAGGGTTTTCTCCTGTTGTCGTTGTAGCACCGGCGTCCTTGTCGGAGCGTCGGCGGCGAAACCCCGGAGACCGTGACAGGTGTCAGACCGTCTGTGCTGACTGCCGTGGCACGGCGACCGTTGTCAGGGGGCGGCAGCGTCGGCCCTGGCCCGTGGTGCCGCGCTGCGCTCGAGATCCGTTCGTCGTTCGCTGTTGTTGCCTCTTGTCTTCCCGTCGTCCTGTTCGAAGGTGTGCGTCCAGGCGCGCCCCGAGCCTCCTAGACCGCACGCCTTAGCCGCACCGCCGCCGCGTTGTGGCGGGCCATCAGCTCGCCCAGATCGACGTCGAGCGGCTGGCCGTCGGCCACCCGCCACTGGCCGGCCACCATCACTCGGTCGGCACGGTGGGCACCGCACAGCAGCAGCGCGGCCAGCGGGTTCTCGGCGCCCGAGAAGCGCGGCTCGTCCAGCCGGAACAGCGCCAGATCGGCCTGTTGGCCAACCTTCAGTCCGCCGATGTCGCTGCGCCCCAGACAACGCGCGGAGCCTTCGGTGGCCCAGCGGATGACGTCCTGGTGACGTACCTGGCTGGGCGAGTAGCGCAGGCGGCCGATCAGCATCGCCTGGCGCATCTCCTCGGCCAGGTTGGAGTGATCCGCCGAGGCCGAGCCGTCCACCGCCAGGCCTACCGGGCAACCAGCGGCCTCGAGTTCCAGGGTGCGGCACATGCCAGAGCCCAGCACCATGTTGGATGAGGGGCAGTGGGCGATGCCGGTGCCGGCTTGGCCGAGGCGGGCGACCTCGTCGTCGTTGAAGTGGATGCCGTGGGCCAGCCAGGTGCGATCGCTGAGCCAGCCGGTGGCCTCGAGGTAGTCCAGCGGTCGCATCCCGAACAGCTTCTGACAGTACTGCGTCTCGTCCTCGGTTTCTGCCAGGTGGGTGTGCAGGCGCACGTCCTTCTGCTCGGCCAGACGAGCGCTGTCGACCATCAGCTCACGGCTGACCGAGAAAGGCGAGCAGGGCGCCAGCGCCAGGGTCACCATGGCCCCCTCGCCGCGCTGATGGTAGGCGTCGATCAGACGGGTGCTCTCGTCGAGGATGGTCGCCTCGTCCTGCACCACCGACTGGGGCGGCAGCCCGCCCTGCTCGCGCCCCACGCTCATCGAGCCGCGGGTCAGGGCGGCGCGCACGCCGAGCCGACGCGCGGTCTCCACCTGGACGTCGATGGCGTGCTCGAGCGCGCCGGAGAACACGTAGTGATGGTCGGCCACGGTGGTACAGCCGCTCATCAGCAGCTCCACCATGGCCAGCTCACTGGCCAGCGCCAGCTGGGCCTCGTCGAGGTTGGCCCAGACGTCGTAAAGGGTGGTGAGCCAGGGAAACAGCTCCTTGTTGAGCGCCGGCGAGTAGGCCCGGGTCAGGGTCTGGTAGAAGTGGTGGTGGGTGTTGACCAGGCCCGGCAGCAGAACGTGTCGGGAGGCATCGAAGGTCTGCTCGACGCGGGTTCGGGGCGTCTGGCCGGCGGCCACGGCTTCGATGATCCGGCCGTCCTGAACGACGACACCACCGGCCGCGTCAGGGTCGCTGGCGGCCAGTGGATGCTTGATCCAAGTGACGGGGGGATGTGAGCTCATGCAGTTCTCCTGGGTTGGCTTCGCCGAGCGAAGGGTTACCCAAGCATCGTGCCCTGCTCCCGACGCCGTCCCTTGGTCAAGGAGGGCGAGGGCTCGTCGCGTAGCGGATACCTGGTTCAGGTGCCTTCAGAAACAGCCGCCGAGGGCGGTGAGCGTCATCAGTTTCACGGTTCACGCTGCACCGATATCGAGCGGCCTGTGTACCATTGTGGTACGCAATATATGACCGTTATTGTGTACAAAATGGCCGTGACGTCAGGGCTTGTCAAGTGCCCCTCTGCTTCAGGGCCTGGCGGCCTCGCGGGCGGCCCGACGCCGGCTCAGACGATCCCCGAACAGGTAGGCACCCAGCGCCACCAGAATCAGTAGCGCGCCCAGCAGCATCGAAGGTGAAGGGGTTTCCTGATTGAGCAGCATGCCGAGGGTCAGCGCCAGCACCGGGGTGATCAGGGTCACCAGGGCGACGCTGGCGGCGTGCAGCCGAGACAGGATCAGGTAGTAGCAGAGAAAGCCGATCAGCGAGCCGAACAGCGCAAGGTATAGCACCGCCCACAGCCCACGGGGGCTGAGGGGAATCATCAGCGGTTCGCAGCTGGCGAGCCATAACACCAGAAAGCAGGGCATGGAGCCGGCCAGCGCCCCCACGGTCTGTTGCAAGGGGTCGAGCCCGGCGGCCACACGCTGCACGGCGATGCCGCTGGCGCTGAACAGGGTCACCGCCGACAGCATCATGGCCAGTGCCAGCACCTGGGCGCCGCCGCCGAGCGTCAGGCTGTCGGCGAACACCACCGCCAGCCCCGCCACCCCCAGGCCGCAGCCGATCCAGTGCCAGCGCCTGAGCCGGGTGCTGCCGGGCAGGGCCTGGAGGATGAAGCCGGAGATCAACGGCGCCATGCCGAACATCACCGACAGCAGGCCCGAGGGCAGAAACTGGGAGGCGTGGTAGCTCAGCGCCATGGCGCCGAACACCCCCGGCACCGCGGCGGCGTAGCTGGCAAGGGCGCGGCGATCGAGGCGGACGCCGCGCCTCAGCACCAGCAGGATCAGAGCGCCGGCGATCAGCGCCAGGCCCATGCGCAGCATCACGCTGCCGATGGGGGCGCCGGCCTCGGCGCTCCACTTGATGGCCAGCGGGGTGGAGGCCCACACCAGCACCACGATCAGATAGGCCAGTCCGGTTGGCATCGTGCATCCTTTGAAGAGGTCATCGGGAAGACGCTCAGGATAGGCGTTTTCTCGCTGCGCCACAGGCTTTTGGGCGTCGGCTTGTGATGGTCGGGAACGGGGACCGTGAGCGTGCAGCGAGTAAAAAGGCCTGCGAGTAAAAAGGCGCCACCCTCCCGAAGGAGAGCGGCGCCTCATCGTCATCCCGAGCGCGATAGCTGCCTCGCGGGATAGCTCGCCGCGAGCAGGCGCTACGTCCGCCGCTCAGTCGGCGTAGTTGGTCTCGGAGTACAGCACCCGGGTGCGCAGGGTGTGGTTCACCTCGCGCAGGGCTTCGAGCGCCTGGGGACCGTAGGCCTTGTCGACGTCGATGACCACGTAGCCGACCTTTTCGTTGGTCTGCAGGTACTGGCCGGAGATGTTGATGTCGTTTTCCGACAGCACCCGGTTGATCTCGGACATCACGCCGGGCACGTTCTCGTGGATGTGCAGCAGGCGGTGCTTGTCCGGGTGGGCCGGCAGTGCCACCTCGGGGAAGTTGACCGAGGTGATGCTGGTGCCGTTGTCGGAGAAGGTCACCAGCTTCTCGGACACCTCGACGCCGATGTTCTCCTGGGCCTCCAGGGTGGAACCACCGATGTGCGGGGTGAGGATGACATTCTCGAGGCCACGCAGCGGGCTTTCGAACTCGTCGGCGTTGCCCTTGGGCTCCACCGGGAAGACGTCAATGGCGGCGCCGTTAAGTCGGCCTTCCTTGATCGCCTCGGCCAGGGCCTCGATCACTACCACGCTGCCGCGGGCGGCGTTGATCAGGATGGCGCCGGGCTTCATCAGGCTGATCTGCTCCTCGCCGATCATCCAGCGGGTGGACGGCAGGTCGGGCACGTGCAGGCTGACCACGTCGGAGCGGGCGAGCAGCTCCTCGAGGCTGGCGACCTGGCGCGAGTTGCCCATGGCCAGCTTGGTGATGACGTCGTAGTAGATGACGTCGAAGCCAAGCGCCTCGGCCAGCACCGACAATTGCGAGCCGATGCTGCCGTAGCCGACGATACCGAGGGTCTTGCCGCGGGCCTCGTGGCTGTTCTTGGCGCTCTTCAGCCAGCCGCCCTGGTGGGCACGGGCGTTCTTCTCGGGAATCCCGCGCAGCAGCATGATGGCCTCGGCCAGCACCAGCTCCGCCACCGAACGGGTGTTGGAGTAGGGGGCGTTGAACACCGGAATGCCGCGCACCAGCGCCGCCGTGAGATCGACCTGATTGGTACCGATGCAGAAGCAACCGACCGCCACCAGCTTCTCGGCCGCCGCGAACACCCGCTCGGTGAGCTGGGTGCGGGAGCGAATGCCGATGAAGTGAACATCACGGATCTTCTCGATCAGCGACTCTTCGTCGAGCGAGGTCGGCATATGCTCGATATTGGTGTATCCGGCGTTGAGAAAATTGTCCACTGCACTCTGGTGGACGCCCTCGAGCAGCAGGATCTTGATCTTGCTCTTGTCCAGGGACGTTTTGGCCATGGTCGAATCAACCTCTTGGAGTTGGCGGCAGCCAGCGGCTGTGTGGTGGGGCAGGCGAAAAATCAGGGTCCATAGAGTACCACAGGGCGGCATTTTCACGTTGAAAATCCTTGCACCGCAGCATGAGCCATCTGCATGTACCGCCGTCCTTTCGAGGGGCGCTTCGCGGGCCGCGGATAAGGGCCAGGGCAGACGACCCCGGGGGGAGAGCGTGTATACTGTCGCCCTTTGGGGAAAGGCCGGACGTCGTCAGCGAGCCTGCGTTTCCCGGGTGGCCCATCGTCGGCCGTGAACTCGCAATCTCGGGTCAGCCTTTGACCCGCCGCCTGGAGGGGCGCATGGCAACGCAGGACCGCCAGCCAACACAGAAAGATGACGAGTCGCTCGACTTCGCCTCGGCCATGACCCAGCTGGAGACACTGGTCGAGCGCCTGGAGTCCGGCGAGCTGACGCTGGAGGAGTCGCTCAAGGCCTTCGAGCAGGGCGTGGCCTTGACGCGAGATGCCCAGAAGCGGCTCGACGAGGCCGAACTCAAGGTGCGCAGCCTGACGGAGAACGCCGACGGTGGCATGCAGCTGTCGCCTTTTGATATCGGGGAGGAACCGGGTGAACGCTGACACCATGCTGGCCCGCTTGGCCGCAGACCGGGCGCGGGTAGACCGCTGCCTCGAGGGACTGTTCGAACAGCGCCACGTCGTCGAACCCCGGCTCGAGGCGGCGATGCGCCACGGCCTGCTGGTCGGAGGAAAGCGCCTGCGCCCCATCCTGGTCTACGCCGCAGGGCGTGCGCTGGGGGCCGACGACGACGAGCTGGATATCCCCGCCGCCGCGATCGAGCTGATCCACGCCTACTCGCTGGTCCACGATGATCTGCCGGCGATGGATGACGACGACCTGCGACGTGGCCAGCCCACGGTGCACAAGGCCTTCGATGAGGCCTCGGCGATTCTCGCCGGTGACGCCCTGCAGACGCTGGCGTTCGAGCTGCTGGCGAGCTCTCGCTCGCCCCGCCTGGGCGCCCTGGTGGCGACCCTGGCCAAGGCGTCTGGTCGCGACGGCATGGCCGCCGGCCAGGCGCTGGATCTGGCGGTGGTGGGCGAACGTCCCGACCTGGCGATGCTGGAAACCATGCACCGCCACAAGACCGGTGCGCTGATTCGCGCCGCGGTTCGCCTCGGTGGACTGGTGGCGGTGGCCGAGGACGATTCGCGTCTGGGGGCGTTGGACACCTATGCTGCGGCCATGGGCCTGGCGTTTCAGGTGCATGACGACGTGCTGGACGTCACCGGCGACACCGATACCCTCGGCAAGACCTCGGGGGCCGACGCGGCCCGCGACAAGCCGACCTATCCCGCCCTGCTCGGGCTTGACGGCGCCCGAGCCAAGGCCGGTGCGCTGATCGACGAGGCACTCGACGCCATCGCCCCGCTGGGCGAGGCGGCGGCGCCTCTGGCCGGGCTTGCCCGCTACATGATCGAGCGCGATCACTGACGACCACAGGGCTAACATGAAGCTGTTCGACACGATTCCCACCGAGCGGCCGGCGACACCGCTGCTCGATACTCTGGATACCCCGGCTGCGCTGCGTGCCATGAGCGCAGAGCAGCTCAAGCGCGTGGCCGATGAGCTGCGCGCCTACCTGCTGTATAGCGTCGGCGTTTCCGGCGGCCACTTCGGCGCCGGTCTTGGTGTGGTCGAGCTGACCGTGGCGCTGCACCACGCCTTCCGCACGCCCCACGATCGCCTGGTGTGGGACGTGGGCCACCAGGCCTATCCCCACAAGATTCTGACCGGCCGCCGCGAGGCCATGACCAGCATTCGTCGCTACGGTGGTCTGGCCGCCTTTCCCCGGCGTGCCGAGTCGGAGTACGACACCTTTGGCGTCGGCCATTCCAGCACCTCCATCTCGGCGGCTCTGGGCATGGCCCTGGCGGCGCGCACGCAGAAGCAGGAGCGCCGCGTGTGTGCCGTCATCGGCGACGGCGCCCTGACCGCGGGCATGGCCTTCGAGGCCCTGGCCCACGCCGGCCACGTCAACGCCAACCTGCTGGTCGTGCTCAACGACAACGAGATGTCGATCTCCGAGAACGTCGGGGGCGTGGCCAGCTACCTGGCACGGATTCTGGTCAGCAAGCCCTATCTGAGCATGCGTGAGAACGGCAAGCGGGTGCTGTCCCACCTGCCGGGTGCGCTGGAGCTGGCGCGGCGCACCGAGGAGCACGTCAAGGGCATGGTCAGTCCGGCCACCCTGTTCGAGGAGATGGGCTTCAATTATGTCGGGCCCATCGACGGCCACGATATCGACGCCCTGACCGATGCCCTCACCAGCATGCGTGAGCTGGACGGACCTCAGTTCCTGCACGTGAAGACGTGCAAGGGCCGGGGCTTCCTGCCGGCGGAGTCCGATCCCATCGGCTACCACGCCATCACCAAGCTGGAGACGCCGGAGGCCGCCAAGGCCAAGCCCCCGGCGACCGCGTCGAATGCGCCGCCGAAGAAGAAGTACTGCAGCGTGTTCGGCGACTGGATCTGTGACATGGCCGCCGCCGACGAACGTCTGATCGGTATTACCCCGGCCATGCGCGAGGGGTCGGATTTAATCCGTTTCTCCAGGGAGTACCCCGAGCGCTACTACGACGTGGCCATCGCCGAGCAGCACTCGGTGACCCTGGCCGCCGGCATGGCCTGCGAGGCGATGAAACCGGTAGTGGCGATCTACTCGACCTTCCTGCAACGCGGCTATGACCAGTTGATCCACGACGTGGCGGTGCAGGAGCTGGACGTGACCTTCGCCATCGATCGTGCCGGCCTGGTCGGTGAGGATGGCCCGACCCACCACGGTGCTCTGGATCTGACCTACCTGCGCTGCGTACCGGGCATGGTGGTGCTGGCACCGGCGGACGAGGCCGAGTGTCGCGCCATGCTCAGCGCCGCCTACCATCATCCGGGGCCAGCGGCGGTCCGCTATCCCCGCGGTACCGGTCCCGGTGTGCCCATTCCCGCCGACCTCGAGCCGCTGCCCATCGGCGTGGCCGAGCCGCGGCGTCAGGGCAAGGGCGTGGCGCTGCTGGCCTTCGGTAGCCTCAATGACCCCGCCGGGGTGGTGGCCGAGCGGCTAGACGCCACCCACATCAATATGCGCAGCGTCAAACCGCTGGATCGTGAAGCCGTGCTAGAGGCCGCCCGCAACCACGACCTGCTGGTCACCCTGGAAGAAAACGTGGTGGCCGGAGGCGCCGGCAGTGGCGTCAACGAACTGCTGCTGGCCGAGGGTATCGCGGTGCCGGTGCTCAACGTGGGCCTGCCCGATGTCTTTGCCGAACACGGCAAGCCGGCGGAGCTGCTGCGTGACTGTGGCCTCGATGCCGACGGTATCGAGGCGGCGATTCGTCGGCGTCTGGACAAGCACCGAAAGCGCTGAGCGAGGGCGCCTGCGCGGCGCAAGCGTGTCCGTCATGCCATCGGCCCCCGCTCCAGGGGGCCGATGGCGTATGGGAGCAGGCTCAGCGATGGCTGGCGCTTTCGACCAGGCGTTCGATGACGGACCTGGCATTGTCAGATGGCGGCGTGTCCACCCCCAGCAAACCCTGCCAGGGGAATACCGAAGCATTGGAGGCCAGGCTGACGCTGATGCTGGCGGAAGCGATGGCGCCGACGATGGCAAGGCGCGTGATCGAGAGTCGCATGGGAGTGTGAACCGAGCGGCTTGAAATGGCGTGCAGTGTCGCGCTTGCAGATGACCATTCGATGAAACAGCGAAGGCTGGACCTTCGCCGCCGGCTCGACGGCGATGGTATGCTGCCTGCTCATACCCCTTTGGCGGGACCTGGCATCGCCGCGACGGTTGGCCAGGGCCGAAACAGAAAAAGACGTGGCGCCGCCGCTTGGCGACGTAGCGCACAAGAGAGGATTTTATGCTGACCATCATCGTGATTGGCGCGGTAGTGGGCTTCCTGGCCGGTGGGCCGCTGGGCATGCTGATCGGCGGCGGTATCGGCTGGTGGCTGGGCGGGCGCCTGCGCGGCGGTCTGATGCTCAGCAAGGGCCTGGCAGAGATGCAGCGTCAGTTCATGGACTCCACCTTCGCGGTGATGGGGGCGGTGTGCCAGGCCGATGGTCAGGTCAGCGGCGAGGAACGCCAGGTGCTGGAGCAATTGCTGGTGCGCCTGCGTCTGCCGGAAAGCACCCGTGCCAGCGCCCGCGCCGCCTTCGAGCGCGGGCGCGCCAGTGACTTCGACCTCGACGGCGAGATCGCACGGGTGGCCCGGCTGACGCGCGGGCGCAGTGCGCTGCGCCAGATCTTCCTGCAGGTGCAGCTTTCCGCCATCGCCGCCGATGGGGTGCTGCACCCGGCCGAGCACAGCATGCTGATGCGGGTGGCTCGCGGGCTTGGCTGCAGCGAGGCCGAGATCGCCCAGATCGAGGCCATGCTGCGGGGCGGCGCCTCCCACGGTGCCGGCGCGACCCAGGAGAGCCAGAGCCCGCTGGAAGATGCCTACAAGGTGCTCGGTGTCAGCGACGAGGCCAGTGACGCCGAGGTCAAGCGCGCCTACCGCAAGCTGATGAGCGAGAACCACCCGGACAAGCTGGCCAGTCGTGGCCTGCCCGACAGCATGCGCGAGGTCGCCGAGGCCCGCACCGTGGAGATCGGCAACGCCTACCAGCGTATTCGCCAGGCCCGCGGTCAGGCCTGACGACCCCAGGGTCAAGTGGCACTGGCCTGGCGCCTGACGTCGTTGCCGGCGAGCGCTACACGGCAGAGGGCATGAAGGGGGTGGAGGTGGAGACGCGGCGTCCTGACTGAGGCGAGGGCCGTCGGGGCGATGCCTGGTGTATCTCCAGAGAGGGTATCGGCTGTCGGTGTTGGGGAGGCGGGTCGCGGGGTGATGGAGGTATCTGTCGGCGCCGTCACCCGATGTCCGAGGGGAATTTTCAGGGTGGTCAGCTAGCTGCAGGCCGGCGCTGGCTTGTATTTCTGGAACGGCGGTTGCGGGGATGTGACAGCGCGGTTGCCGTTTGTGCCGCAAGCGCCTAGGATGCCCCGCTGCCCGCGCGACGCCGTCCGGCGTCATCCCCTCGGGCCAAGACCGACAAGAACCCAGGAGACTCCCGATGTCCTTCGGACTCTTATCCCTGTTGCCGCCGCTGCTGGCCATCCTGCTGGCATTGGCGACGCGCAACGTCATTCCCGCGCTGTTCTGCGGCGTCTGGCTCGGGGCGACCATGCTCGCCGGCTACAATCCTGCCGCCGGCCTCTACAACAGTTTTTCTGACTTTATCGTGCCGAGCATCGGCGACGAGTGGAACGCCACCGTGCTGATCTACTGTGGCCTGTTCGGGGTCTTGATCAGCGTGCTGCAGCGTACCGGCGGCGCTCACGCCATCGCCCGCGCCATCTCGCGCAAGGTCGCCAGCGCCCGTGGCGCCCAGGGCAGCACGCTTGGCCTTGGCATGCTGATCTTCTTCGAGGACTACTTCAACGCCCTCACCGTGGGCAGCGTGATGCGACCGATCACCGATCGCATGAAGGTCTCCCGCGAGAAGCTCGCCTACATCGTCGATTCCACCTCGGCCCCCATGTGCCTGCTGGGCCCGGTGTCCACCTGGGTGGTCTTCGTCATGGGGCTGATCGGTACTCAGCTGGGCGAGATGGAGGTGAGCGGCTCGGAGTACCTGATCTACCTGTCCTCGATTCCGCTGAACTTCTACGCCTGGCTGGCGCTGGGGATGATCTTCTATATCGTCGTCACCCAGTGGGACTTCGGTCCCATGGCACGGGCAGAACGTCGCGCCCGGGAGACCGGCAAGCTGATGGAAGACACCGCCAAGCCGCCTTCCGAGACCGATGCCATGGAGCTCAAGGCGCCGGAAGACACCGCTCGCAAGCGCAACATGCTGGTGCCGATCGGGGTGTTGCTGGCGATGATTCCGCCGCTGTTTCTGTGGACCGGCAACTTCCCGGAAAATGACCTGGTGACCGCGGTGGGCAACGCCGACGGCGGTCAGTCGATCCTGATCGCCACCCTGGTGGCGGTGATGACGGGGCTGGCCATGGGCATGAGTCAGCGGCTGTTCGACTTCCGCGAGGCCATGGATATCGTGGTCGAGGGCATCAAGAGCATGACCCTGGTCTACATCATTCTGGCGCTGGCCTGGTCCATCGGCAGCGTCACCTCCGAGCTTGGCACCGCCGACTACCTGGTCAGCCTGACCGAGGCCAGCATTCCGCCCAGCCTGGTACCGGTGCTGCTGTTCCTGATCGGCGCCGTGGTGGCCTTCACCACCGGCACCTCCTACGGCACTTTCGCCATCATGATTCCGATCGCCATGCCGGTGGCGGCGGCCATGGACCTGCCCATGGCGCTGGCCATCGCCTCGGTGCTCAGCGGCGGCATCTTCGGCGATCATTGCTCGCCGATTTCCGATACCACCATTCTGTCGTCGGCGGGGTCGAGCTGTGACCATATCGACCATGTGCGCACCCAGCTGCCCTATGCGGTGACAGCCGGTGTCGCAGGACTGGTGGCCTTCTTTGTGGCCGGCGTCACCGGTACCACCTGGATCGGGGCGATCAGTGGCGTCGCAGTGATGTTGACCATCGCGCTGGTGATGAAGGCGCTGTGGCAGCCACGGCAGGTCGATTCCGCGCCTCAGTCACGCTGACGCAGGCTCGACGGCCGGGTCGCCGGATCGCCGGGTCGCTGAGTGCCTGGTCCCGCACCTGGCCCCGTGACCGGTAGACCCTCCCCCAGGCCCAGCACAAAAAGGCCGAGCACAAAAAGACCCGGCACATAAAAAGGCCCCGCCGACATCACGTCGGCGGGGCCTCTGCGTTGGTACCCGGGGTCCTTACCCGCGGACACCCATCGGATCGGTGCGCTTAGCCGGTGGTGGCCTGACGGGCCAGGTCCAGGTCGTGCTCGCTCATGGCGAAGTCGGTGCGCTTGGCCTGAACCCGCAGCAGCTCCAGCCGGGCATTGGCCATGGCGTTGCTGCCGTTGTCGGCGATATGGGCGTTGCCGACCTGATGGGCGGCCTCCAGCGCGCTGGCGCTGACCTGAGCCAACGGCTCGGCGTTGAGCGCTTGGGCGCGGTCAGTGGCACGGTCGGCCTGGGCGGTCAGCGGCAGGGCAGCGGCGAGCAGGGCAGTAGCGGCGATCTTGGTAGTGGCTTTCATGGTGTCTCTCCTGTAGGCCTGATGGGCTTCTGGGTGAGCCCTTGGCCATCGCGTATGTCGGTTTCAGCGGTCGTCTTGCAGTCTTTGTCGAAGGGCCTTTGTTGCTGGCCTTCGCGATCGTCTGTTGGAGATGACGCCGGGCGTCATTTGGACGTTGCCGGTCATCACCAAGTCAAACGGTCGTTTTAATCTGGTCGGCAAAAATTAGCCGGTGGTGGCCTGACGGGCCAGGTCCAGGTCATGCTCGCTCATGGCGAAGTCGGTACGCTTGGCCTGTTCGCGCAGCAGCTCCAGGCGGGCGTTGGCCATCGCATTGCTGCCGTTGTCGGCGATATGGGCGTTGCCGACCTGATGGGCGGCGTCGAGGGCGGCGACGCTGAGGCTGGACAGCGGCTCGGCGTTGAGCGCCTGGGCACGGTCACTGGCGCGGTCGGCCTGGGCGGTCAGCGGCAGGGCAGCGGCGAGCAGGGCAGTAGCGGCGATCTTGGTAGTGGCTTTCATGGTGTCTCTCCTATTGGGCCTTGTGGCCCTTGTCTCTCTTGAATTCGACCGATTCAAAATAAAACGGTCGTTTTAATTTTGGTGGCATTTTTTGGCCCCTCAGGGCCTGCCTTTTCTGCAGCTTGTCATCCTTGTCTGCCTGGACCTTGCTGACTCTGTCCTGCGTTCGAAGGATGTATCCAACGGGTACTGCATGAAAACTTGCGGCAATAATATTAACAGGCTAACGGAATGTCAAATGCCGATTCGACCTTGGTCTAAGTCGCCTTTACACAGCGCAGCCTAGATGGTCACCGCGACACGCCGTCCGTCCAGCTGCAGAAAGCGAGTGGTCTGGGCCTGGTCGCGATGCAGTTGCAGCCTGGCGTTTGCCAGCGTCTTGCCATCATGGGTCGAGACGGCGGTGTTGCCGATACGCTGACCACCGATAGCCAGAGGCTCGACATCGGCGACTTGCTGCCCCAGCACGTCATCGGCCAACGGGGCCTGGTCGGTCAAGGGCGATTCGTTCAGGGCCAGGGCGTACTTGGGTGGTGCAGCCTGGGCCAGAGCGGGCAGAGAGGCGACGATCAGGGCAGCGAGGATCAAGGTGGGTTTCATGTCGAAGCTCCTTCCGGTATCAGCGGGTGGCGTCACCCGCTGTCGATGTGTGTATTTTGTTAGCGTTCTATCGAAAGCGCCAGGTAATCGCTTTTATGGCTTCGATAATGCGGCTCTATTAAAACGGTCGTATGTCTGTAGCGGTGCAAAAACAAAGGCATTTTTTTCTTGCTGTTACTTGGTGGCGGCGCGACCGAGGTCGAGATTGAGCATGAAGTCGGTCATTTCCACATGGCGAGACTGCAGCCGCAGGCGAGCCTTGCGCAGGGCTTCGGTGCTGTCGCTGGCGATGTGGGCGTTGATCACTTCATGGCCCTGCTGGGGCATGGCGTCGCGCATGGACAGGGGTTGGCTGTTCAGCGCGCGGGCCAGGTCGGTCGCGCGGGCGTCGGCCTGGGCCGTCAGCGGAAGTGTGGTCACGGCGGCAATGGCGGCAATCGAAAGCAGCTTGAGTTTCATGTCGGCACCTCGAAGGTCAAGATCAATGGAGCGTAATGTTGCGTTTGATCTTGAGTCGAGGGTGGGCCGGATTCCTTACGCGGCCTATGACTTTTTTTCGATATCCACATCATCGGCCTGGGTAAAGTCACCCAGCGCCATCATGTGACCGAGCTTGCCTGCCTTGGTGGACAGGTAGTGCTCGTTGTGGGGATTGAGCCCGGTGGTCAGGGCGACGCGTTCCACCACCTGAACGCCTGCCTGGGTCAGGGCGTCGACCTTGCGCGGGTTGTTGGTCATCAGCTTGAGCCCCTCGACACCCAGGTGTTCGAGCATCGGCACGCACAGGTCATAGCGGCGCAGGTCGGCGGCGAAGCCCAGGCGCTCGTTGGCCTCGACAGTGTCGGCCCCCTGGTCCTGCAGGTGGTAGGCGCGAATCTTGTTGAGCAGGCCGATGCCGCGGCCTTCCTGACGCAGGTAGAGGATGACACCGCGGCCTTCGCTGGCGATACGCTTGAGCGCTTCCTGAAGCTGATAGCCGCAGTCGCAGCGCATCGAGAACAGGGCGTCGCCGGTCAGGCATTCAGAGTGCACCCGTCCGAGCACAGGAGCGCCATCGTCGATCTCCCCCAGGGTCAGGGCGATATGATCCTTGCCCGTGGCCTCGTCTTCGAAGCCGTGCATGGTGAAGGTCGCCCAGGGGGTGGGCAGGCGAGAGGCGGCGATAAAGCGAATCGTCACGGGGTACCTCGGAGTCGAAACAACGGCAGCGCCGTCAAGGGGGCGCCCAGTTTATCAGGAAGTCGTGCAAGGCTCACGACACCTTGCCGACGACACAGGGTCGCAGGAGGCCACGCGTTCGGGAGTCATTGCGGTACAATGAGTCGCACATTTTCCCTGGATGACGCCTGCATGGAACTGAAGAACGATCGATTTCTGCGCGCTCTCGCGCGTCAACCGGTGGATCGCACTCCGGTCTGGATGATGCGCCAGGCCGGTCGCTACCTGCCGGAGTACAAGGAAGTGCGCGCCCAGGCGGGAAGCTTCATGGACCTGTGTCGTGATACCGCCCGCGCCTGTGAGGTCACCCTGCAGCCGCTGGAACGCTATCCGCTGGACGCCGCCATCCTGTTCTCCGATATTCTGACCATCCCCGATGCCATGGGGCTGGGCTTGTACTTCGAGACCGGCGAGGGTCCCAAGTTTCGCAAGCCGGTGCGCAGCGCAGAAGACGTGGCCGCGCTGACGGCGCCCGACGCCGAACGCGACCTCGACTACGTGATGCGCGCGGTCTCGACCATCCGTCGCGAGCTCAACGGTCGGGTGCCGCTGATCGGTTTCTCCGGCAGTCCCTGGACCCTGGCGACCTATATGGTCGAAGGCGCCTCCAGCAAGGACTTTCGCCACGTCAAGGGCATGCTCTACTCAAGCCCCGACGTGATGCATCAGCTGCTCGATACCCTGGCCACGGCGGTGACCGACTACCTCAATGCGCAGATCCGAGCTGGCGCACAGGCGGTACAGATCTTCGATACCTGGGGAGGGACGCTGTCCACGCCGGCCTATCGCGAGTTCTCGCTGCGCTACATGGAACAGATCGTGGCGGGGCTGATTCGCGAACAGGATGGGCGCCGGGTACCGGTGATCCTGTTCACCAAGAACGGCGGCCAGTGGCTCGAGGATCTGGCCGACACCGGCGCCGACGCCCTGGGGCTGGACTGGACCACTGAACTGTCCAGCGCGCGCAGCCGGGTGGGCCGCAAGGTGGCACTGCAGGGCAACATGGACCCCAATGTGCTGTTCGCCAACCCTTCGGCGATTCGTGCCGAGGTCGGCCGTATCCTCGACAGCTACGGTCACGGCCCGGGCCACATCTTCAATCTCGGCCACGGCATCAGCCAGTTCACCGACCCCGACAACGTCACCGCCTTCATGGAGGCGCTGCACGAGTTGAGCCCGGCCTATCATGCCCAGATCGCCTCAGGCTGAAGTCTCGGGCAGGCGGTCTGCATTCGGGCGGTGGTGGTGGGGGCTGGCCGCCGCCGCCGCCCTGGTCATCGCCTGGGGCAGTCTGATGCCTGCCAGCGAATTGCCGGAAGACCTGCCCTGGGACAAGGCCAACCATCTGATCGCCTACGCCGGTCTGGCAACACTGCTGGCGTTGGCGAGCGGGCGCAGCGGGCTGTCCATGGCACTGGCGGTGGCCTACGGCGTCGCCATCGAGTTCGCCCAGATCCCGGTACCCGGGCGTCTTGGCGGCGATGTCTGGGA
>NZ_JASHIT010000036.1:0-60524 GCF_030733595.1 Halomonas sp. MMSF_3323
CCGCCCCCTGTGCCGGCCATCAGGCGTCGACCTGGGGCATCGGCCTTGTTCCTTTACTTTGCGAGGGGAACCTGTGCCGACGTATCATGGTCTGATCGAACAGTGTTCCCTTTGCTTTGCCAACCGCTCATTCTCCCATCCTGGAGACCCACCATGACGATCACCCGCATTGCGAGCGCCCTCCTGCTGTCGCTGGCCCTGCTGGCCGCCGCCGCGCCGGTGCTCGCCCAGGCGCAACCCGACATCAGCGTCCGCCAGGAAGCCAACCAGACGCTGCGCGAGTACCGCGTCAACGGCAAGCTGTACGCCATCAAGGTCGAGCCCAAGGATGGCAGCGCCTACTTCCTGGTCGACCGCAACGGCGACGGCAACTTCGAGCGCCAGGGCGGCGACAACGTCGAGATCCCCGGCTGGGTTCGCTGACCCAAGGCCGTTGCCTGGGCGGCGCGCCCGCCGCTGCGTCCCCTAGCTGTTGATGCCCGTCTGGCAAGCGGCGCGAAAGCCCGCTGAGACCACTCCCGTAGATCACGTGCAACTCGGTGCCAAGTCGCTACAATAGGCGCCTTGGCAACCCCGGGCGAGACGATTCATGGCCGTATTCACTCCGCTTGACGACGCACAGGTCGCAGGCTTTCTAAGCCGTTTTGACGTCGGCGAACTGACGAAGCTGCAGGGCGTGCCCGCGGGCACCGAGAACAGCACCTTCTTTGTCACCACCGACCGTCGCGAACTGGTGCTGACGCTGTTCGAGCAGGGAGAGCACGAAGAGCTGCCGTTCTTCGTCGAGCTGCTCGACTTCCTCGACGAGCACCGAATCCCGGTGGCCGGGCCGATTCACGACCGTGACGGTATCGCCCTGCACGAGCTGGCGGGTCGGCCGGCGCTGCTGTTTCCGCGCCTGCCGGGCGCCCATCCCAGCGCGCCCGACGTGACCCAGTGCCGAGCGCTGGGGCAGGCGCTCGGCGAGATGCATCGTGTCTCCCGCCACTTCGGTGGACACCGTCCCAATCCTCGCGATATTCACTGGCTGTCGGCCATGCACCACAAGGTGCTGGTCTACCTCTCGCCCGAGGACCAGGCGCTGATGCAGGACGAGGTCGACGCCTATCAGGCCGCGCTGGAAAGCGCCGAGCCGCTGCCCCAGGGCGCCCTGCACGGCGACCTGTTTCGCGACAACACGCTGTTCGACGGCGAGCGCCTGGGTGGCATCATCGACTTCTACAACGGCTGCACCGGCGACCTGCTGTTCGACCTGGCCATCGTCATCAATGACTGGGCCACCGACGCCGACGGTCGCCTGGTAGCCGAGCGCCACGACGCTCTGCTCGAGGCCTACCTGGCCGAACGCCCGCTGACCGCCACCGAGCGCGAACTGTGGCCGCTGATGCTGCGCCTGACCGCCCTGCGCTACTGGCTGTCTCGCCTGCTGGTAGTCTACGTGGACCCACCGGCCCACGACCTGACCCCCCACGATCCCGAACAGTTCCGGCGCATCCTGCTTGCGCGCCTGGAACATGGAGCCCTGCCCTTGCCAGACATCGAGGCCCGCCCGTGAGCCACAAGCCCGACGCCGACTCCGCCGTGCAACGCGCCCGCCGCACCTGGAACATCGACCAGTGGGGTAGCGGCTACTTTGACGTGGACGAGGACGGACAGGCACTGGTCCGCCCGCTAGGCGAGGTCGAACCCGGCCCCAGCCTGTCGCTGCGTGGCCTGGTCGACCAGATCCGCCAGGCCGGCCTGCGCCTGCCGGTACTGATCCGCTTCACCGATATCCTGCACGACCGGGTCGAGCAGCTGTGCGCGGCCTTCGACCAGGCCATGGCCGAGGAAAACTTCGAGAGCGGCTACACCGCGGTGTACCCGATCAAGGTCAACCAGCAGCGCCGAGTGGTGGAAGAGATCCTCGCCACCAACGAGCGCGGGCGCGACCGGGTTGGCCTGGAGGCCGGCAGCAAGCCGGAACTGCTGGCGGTGCTGGCCCTGTCCGGCGATGGCCCCTCGCTGATCGTGTGCAACGGCTACAAGGATCGCGAGTACATTCGCCTGGCGCTGATGGGCGAGAAGCTCGGCCATCGGGTCTATCTGGTGGTGGAGAAGCTCTCCGAGCTGCCGATGATCCTCGAGGAGGCCGAACGCCTGGGGGTGACCCCGCGCATCGGCCTGCGTGCCCGACTGTCCTCGGTGGGCCGCGGCAAGTGGCAGGACACCGGCGGAGAGAAGTCCAAGTTCGGCCTGACCGCCGGCCAGATCCTGACCGTGGTCGAGCGCCTGACCGAAGCCGGGCGACTCGACAGCCTGCAGCTGGTGCACTTCCACCTGGGCTCCCAGATTGCCAACATCGGTGATATCCAGCGTGGCCTGCGCGAGTGCGCGCGCTTCTACCAGTACCTGCGCCAACTGGGCGCGCCGGTGGACACCGTGGACGTGGGCGGTGGACTTGGGGTCGACTACGAGGGCACCCACTCGCGCAACTTCTGCTCGATCAACTACTCGATGCTCGAGTACGCCCGTAACGTGGTCTACGCCTTCAATCAGGTGTGTGCCGCCGAAGGTCTGCCCCAGCCGCATCTGATCAGTGAATCCGGCCGCGCCCTGACCGCCCACCACGCGGTGCTGATCACCAACGTGATCGGCGAGGAAAGCGTGGACACCGCGCCGCCGACCGAACGCAAGAGCGACGACCCCGAGGTCGAGGCGCTGTGGCGCACCCTGGACTTCCTCAAGCGCGAGCCGGAACCGCGTGGGCTGGTGGAGGCCTGGCACGACCTGATCCAGGACATGGGCGACCTGCACGACCGCTTCGTGCTGGGGGCCGCCGATCTGGCCGCCCGCGCCGAGGGCGAGAGCGTCTACTTCGCCGCCTGCGCCGCCCTGAGGTCACAGCTCGACCCACGCAATCGCGCCCACCGCGAGATCCTCGACGAGCTGGCCGAGAAACTCGCCGACAAGCTGTTCGTCAACTTCTCGCTGTTTCAGTCGATGCCCGACGTCTGGGGCATCAAGCAGATCTTCCCGGTGCTGCCGCTGTCCGGGCTCGACCGTCGCCCAAGCCGCCGTGGAGTGATTCAGGACATCACCTGCGACAGCGATGGGCGCATCGACAGCTACGTCGACGGCCAGGGGGTCGAAACCACCCTGCCGCTGCCGGAGTGGCGCGAAGACGACGAGCGCCTGCTCGGCTTCTTCATGGTCGGCGCCTACCAGGAGATCCTCGGTGATCTGCACAACCTGTTCGGCGACACCGACGCTGTCGACGCCTCGCTGGATCGCGACGGTGGCTGGCGCCTGACCAACCTGCAGTGGGGCGACCGGGTCTCCGACGTACTCGGCTACGTCAACTTCAACGCCGACGTGCTGCGCGAACGGCTCCGGGTCCAGCTCACCCGCAGCAACCTCGACCCACGCGAACAGCGTCACTTCCTCGATGATCTGTCAGAAGGGCTCGACGGCTACACCTACCTGGAGTGAGCCGACCCGCACGCCCCACTCCGTGTGAGCCTTCGCCCGGCGATGCCTACAGGTATCGCCGGGCACCTGCTATTGGGGACTTCAGCTCTTGCGCCTGGCCCACGCTCGTGGCGAGATATGCATCAAGCAAGACACATCTTGACCACAGGAGGACAGCGCCATCGCATCCCCGGCCCCCTACCCCCAAGACTCACAGCCCCGAGACTCACAGCCCAGAATTCCCCCCACCATGATGGCGGTGGTCACCACCGGCAACGGTGGCTACGACAAGCTCAGCTATCAACAAGTCCCGACCCCGACGCCGGGCCCCGGAGAGGTGCTGCTGCGGGTGCTCGCCGCCGGCGTCAACAACACCGAGATCAATACCCGGCTCGGCTGGTACTCCGCCAGCGTCAAGAGCGACACCCGGGCATCGGCGGACGCCTTCGATGACAGCGCCGAGAACGCCGCCGACTCCGAGGATGGCGGCTGGAACGGTGCCACTCCCTTTCCATTGATTCAGGGCACCGACTGCTGTGGCGAGGTAGTGGCCCTGGGTGCGCCGGGAGAGGAAGGTGCCAACGCCTCGGCCACGGCGGACCTGCTGGGTAAGCGGGTACTGGTACGCGCCTGCATGCGCACCAAGGGCTTCGATCACTGGGACTCGGTGTGGATGGCCTCGGACTTCGACGGAGCCTTCGCCCAGTTCGTCAAGGTGCCCGCAAGCGAGATATTCCCGGTGGACTGCAACTGGAGCGACGAGGAACTCGCCACCATCCCCTGCGCCTACGGCACCGCAGAGAACATGCTGCACCGCGCTGGTGTCGGCGCCGGCGACCGGGTGCTGGTCACCGGTGCCTCGGGAGGTGTCGGCTCGGCTGTGGTGCAGTTAGCCAAGCGCCGGGGTGCCCACGTCACGGCGGTGGCGGGCAGCGCCAAGCACGAGGCGATCCGCGCCCTTGGCGCCGACCACCTGCTCGACCGCGACGATGATCTGCTGGCAAGCCTCGGCGAGTCGAGCATCGACGTCGCGGTAGATAACGTTGCGGGCAAGGGCTTTGGCGGGGTGCTGGAGGTGCTCGACCGCGGCGGCCGCTACGTCTCCTCCGGTGCCATCGCAGGGCCGGTGGTGGAGCTCGACATGCGCAAGCTGTACCTCAAGGACGTGCGCCTGATCGGCTCCACCGCCTGGGACGAGCCGATCTTTCCGGACCTGATCGGCTACATCGAGCGCGGCGAGATTCGTCCCCTGCTGGCCAGGACCTTCCCGCTTGCGCAGATCGTCGAGGCCCAGCAGGCCTTTCTCGAGAAGCAGCACGTGGGCAACTTCGTGCTGCTGCCGCCGCCGCTGGACTGACGCCGAAGGCGTCGGGACTGCGGGTTAGCCAAGCGTTAACCGAGCACGCGGGTCTCGAGGGCGTGGCGCTGGCCGCTGGGCAGTGTCAGTTCGAAAGCCAGGCTCGCGCCCTTCTCCAGCTTGCCGACACCGGCCGGGGTGCCGGTCAGCACCACGTCACCCGGGGCCAGGGTGAAGTGCTGGCTCATCTCGGACAGCAGCGCCGGGATCGCGAACAGCATGTCTCGGGCCACGCCGTGCTGGCGACGTTCACCGTTCATGTCGAGGCTGAACTCGATGGCCGACCAGTCGAGCGGCGCCTCGATGGGCACGAAACGCGACAGCGGGCAGGCGCCATCGAAGGCCTTGGCGATCTCCCACGGATGCCCCTTCTTCTTCAGCGCCGACTGGACATCACGCAACGTCAGGTCCAGCGCAAGCCCGACCCCGACCACTGCCGCCTCGGCCTGCTCGGGCGTGGCCTCACGCAGGGTCTCGCCGATCAACAGCGCAAGCTCGGTCTCGAAGTGTACGTCGGAGCGCTCGAAGGGACCGCCGATCGGCTCTTCCAAGGGCACCACACTGGTCGCCGGCTTGATGAACAGCAAGGGTGCGTCGGGTACCGGGTTGTCGAGCTCCTTGGCGTGCTCGGCGTAGTTGCGTCCAACACAGACCACCTTGCCAAGTGGCTGGGAGAAGGCGTCACCGTCAACAAAGCTCGGGACGAGAGACATGGCAGGCTCCTGAAGGCATGAAGAAGGATAGGAAACGACACGGCCCAGCGAACGGGGTCGCGTGGCATGCAAAAAAGGCGCGCCCAAGGCGCGCCTTTCGAGTCTATCCCAGCCATCACGCTCATCGCGAGCGGTGGCGACCGTCGCTTCAGGGATTGAAATCGCTGCCAGGCTCGTGGGCCAGGAAATCCGGGCGACGGCGGTTGGCCGCAAACGGCTCGACGCAGCGGTTGTCGACGCGGTTGTAGACAAAGAAGGCATTGCTGCGCGGATCCGGCGACATGTTGGCGTTGGAGCCATGCAGGGTGTTGCAGTCGAACAGCAACAGCCCACCAGCGCTGCCCTTGGGCGCCTCGATACCGTTGCGATCGATCAGCTGGCGCAGGGCCTCCTGACTCGGCACCCCGATCTCCTGCTTCTGCAGCGACTTCTCGTGGTTGTTGTCCGGCGTCTCGCCGATGCACGGCACGAACACACGATGGGAGCCGGGAATCAGCATCAGCGGACCGTTGAACTCGTGGTTGTCGGTCAGCACGATGGAGGCACTCACCGCGTGCATGTCGGGCATGCCGTCCTCGGCGTGCCAGGTCTCGAAGTCCGAGTGCCAGTTGAAGCCCTTGCCCTCGAAGCCTGGCTTGTAGTTGATGCGCGACTGGTGGACGTAGCTCTCGCCGCCGAGAATCTGGCGAGCGCGGCCGACCAGACGTTCATCATTGGCCAGGTGGGCGAACACCCGGGACAGATAGTGCACGGCGAACAGCGAGCGGATCTCCTTGCCGCTCGGCTCGACGATGCTGTAGTCCTTGCCCCGATAGGCGTCGTTGTCGAGCAATGCCTTGAGCTCTTCGCGAAGGCGTGCGAGCTCTTCGCCACCGAGGAAGCCGGGCTCAAACAGAAAGCCCTTCTGCTCGAACTCGTCGAGTTGCTGCTGGCTCAGCGGCCCCTGGTCGGCGCTGCCCTTGACCACCGGGCCCTGGCGGTCGACCCACAGGCTGTCCATCGGTTCGGGCAATCGCGTCGGGTAGCGGGTGGCGCGAGCTTGGCCGCTGTCGAGCCCGGCGAAACGTTGCCAGTCGAAACGCTGCTGGTCTTGTGGGTCCAGGTTGCTGCGATGCTTGGTTTGCGGATTGGACGATGTCTGCACTTCCATCCGATCACCCTCCCTTGGTATTGATCAGCTTTCAGATTCGAACTCGTACCCGCGGCGCTACTTACCTGTACACCAGCGACTTACCTGTACACCAGCGACGGCCCAGAAATGCTGCGCCACACAGGCGTCACCGACCGTCAAAGGCCATATCACCGACTGCATCAAGGGCAGCATTCAAGGCCACATCACAGGGTGCATCTAAGGCTGCATCCCAAGGTGCATCTAAGGCTGAACTCAAGGCTGCATTCAAGGCTGCATTCAAGGCTGAATTTGAGGTATAGCGCCGCCCTGAAGGAGAAGGCTATCTCCCCGAGCCCAAGCTACAAAAGCCGCCTCTTGAATTCAACCCTTGCACAACTTGCGTCTAACTTTCAGCGATGCGTCACTCCTGCTACCTCGCCGGGGACAGGCTGTGTCTCGGTGAAGTAGCGCCAGGCGCCGGAGCCTGGCAGCGATGTTGGTGCCAGGTAGAGCGGTGCAGCGCCGCGATCCTGGGGGCAGCCAGCGAAGGCGCTACCCGGCAGCAGCAGCCAGTCGTGGCGATTCTGATGGCCGAGGTCGAACCCTTGGCCAAGCTCGCCGCAGTCGATGTCTTCCAGATCCTTGTCCACCACCAGCATCCAGCGCCGCGACGGCGCCTCGGCGAGCCAGGCCATGGCGGCAGGAAGCTCTTGCTCGATGGGCGTCATGTCGCCGAAGTGAACGCTTGGCGTGCGCGCATGCAGCAGGATCTCCTCATCGAAGTTCAACAGCGCGATCTCACCGGCCGGCCCCGCCAGCTCCGCCACCCTGGCCATCATGTCCCGAGGCGAGCGCTCCGGGTCCATCCAGACGTAGCCTTGGGTACTCCACCACCCCCACAGGCACCACAGGAACAGGGTCACGGCGACCAGGCCCCGGCGCGGCCTAAACACAAGCGCCAGGCACAGAGCCAGGCCCCCCAGCGCCAGCCACTCCCACCAGGGAGTGATCCCGCAGCGATGGGCCAGACGCTCCAACGGCGCGACATCGCAGAGCCCTAGAAGGCCCGCCAACCCCAGCAGCCCGCCAAGCAGGATGACGGCTCCAAAGCCCGCGCGATTGAGGCCGATCCGCCTGGCAAGCGCCGGCAGCAGCGGCGCCAGCGCCAGCACCATCAGCGGCAGGGTCGGCAGCATATAGACGCCGCGTTTACCCGGTGACAGCGAGAAGAAGACCACGATCAACACCACGGCGCTTACAGGCAGCAGCGTACGCGCATCACCGCGGCGAATGCGTCGCCACCAGTTGGGAAAGGCCCAGGGGAAGGTCAGCACCAGCGGCATCCAGGCCCAGGGCAGCACCTGGGCGATGTAGTAGTACCAGGGGCGCAGGTGAGCCCAGGCGTCGGCGTAGCGCTCACCGGTCTGCTTGAACAGAATATTGTCACGATAGGCCACCAGGCTTGGGTCGTCGCTCAGGCTGGTGATCAGGATCATCGGCAACCCCCAGGCCAGCACCACCGCGAGCAGGCACCCCAGTCCCTCGAGAAGGTCGCGAAGGCGGAGCGACGTCAGCCGGCCAGCCCCCCTGTTACCGCTGACACCGCCGCGCCCCAACCACCACCAGGCGGGCAGCAGCGCCAGCGGCAGAAAGCCCACCCCCTTGGTCAGGATGCCGGCCCCCATGGCCGCAAAGCCCGCCCGCCACCACCAGCGAGAGGGCCCCAGCAGGGCATGGCGTAACAGTCCGTAGGCGCCCAGGGTGGTAAAGAAGGTCAACAGCATGTCGATCTGGGCGGTCTTGGCCTGCAACACAAACTGCAGGGTCGCCAGGGTGGCAATGCCCGCCAGCAGACCAATGCGCGGGCCGTATAAACGCCGACTCAGATCCACGATCAGCGCCAGGGAGCCGAGCCCGGCCAGCAGCGACGGCAGCAGAAAGCCGATTCGCATCGAGCCGGTCAGCCAGATGCCCAGGGCGCTTGCCCACATGAAGATCGGCGGCTTGTCAGCGTAGAGTTCACCGCCGCGATGGGGGATCCAGAAATCTCCGGTCACCAGCATCTCGATGGCATTCAAGGCGAAACGGGGCTCATCGGCGGGCCAAGGATCGCGCCAGCCGAGACCGAGTGCCAGCAGCAGGACGGCGAAGGCGCAGAAGGCCAGCCAACCGGCCCAGGACAGGCGAAGAGGCATTCTCAAGGGGGGCATGACGCTATCCTCCGGCACGCAACGACGTCGATTCGATGGAAGACGGCGCCGGTTCGCCCGGCCGCTGCGAGGATCTGCCGATGGTATTGTTGCGCAGCAACATCACATTGCGCAGATAGATAAAGAGCCCGGCCCCCTGCCCAAGAATAAACACCGGGTCTCGGCGATGTATGGCGTAGACCAGCAGGGTCACCCCCCCGGCCAGGCTGAGAAACCAGAAGGCCACCGGCACCACGCTGCGTTTCGCCCTCTCACTGGCGATCCACTGCACGACAAAGCGCGCCGAGAACAGCGCCTGGCCGAGAAAACCCACCGCCAACCACCAGGACAGCGTCATTGCGACGGCCCTGCGGCGGCCTGGTTCAGGGTAACGCTGCTGCTTGAGGCCGTACTGCCAAAGACGACACGGGGCAGGACAACATCGAGACCGTCAGGCATCGGCTGCTGCCGACCAGTTTTGCTGACGGTGGTGTCCGTCGCAAAGGCCAGCTCCCCATGCCACAGCGTCGTCCCGACCCGAGGCGGGTCGAGCGCATCATCGACACCACGACAGTCCACCGGTAGCCGGCAGCGATGTTGCAGCCAGCACACTCCGACCAGATCGATGATGCCGACCCACAGGCGGTTGCCGAGACCATAGTGGGAACGCCCCGCCCCCCGGGGGCGGTGATTGACGGGGCGGGACAGACAACGCCCGCCCTGGGCAGTGACCAGGGCGGGCAGAAAGCGATGCATATGATCGAAGTACGGTAGCGAAAGAAACGCCTGCCGGCGGATCACCTTGAGACCACAGCCGCTATCCGGCGAGCCATCGCCGAGCAGTCGTGCTCGAACCGCATTGGCCACCCTAGAAGACAGCCGCTTGAGCGCGGAGTCCTGGCGCGTGACGCGATGGCCGCCCACCAGGTCCACCCGCGCCGCCTTTGCGGCTTCCAGCAACGCAGGAATATCGGCGGGGTCATTCTGGCCATCGCCGTCCAGGGTCGCCAGCCACTCGCCTCGGGCATGCCTCGCTGCCTGCCATAGGGCGGTGCTCTGACCCGCGCTATCGCAATGGCGAAGTGGCCTCAGCGAGTCCTGACGGTGCGCCCGCGTCACCAGCAGCGGCCAGGTATCATCGTCAGAGCCATCGTCTACCACGATGACCTCGTAGGCCTGGTGCGACAGCGCCCGTTCGACTTCATCGAGCAGCGTGGGCAGGTTGGCGGCTTCGTTATGGGCGGGGATAACTACCGACAGGGTTATAGCGTGCATGGGATTCGCCTCGGACTGGGGAATACCGTCACCTTGCCCGGCGATACTTAAGCCACCCTTAATTCATAAATGCCGCCCTTGGTCACGACGTCACCGAGACGTCACCACGCTCACAGCGTCGCAGGAGCCTCCAGGCGAGACACCTTCATCGATCTCCTGTGCGAGACGACGTGCCACCGCATACTCGATGTCCGAAAACCGTGCCACCTGAGGTACCCTGAAGGCACCACTGCATCGAGGTAGCCATGTTGCGTTTCCAGCAAGAGGACCCTGCCGCCCCCGCCATGGCGGCGATGATCCGCGCCCACCGCCGCGGGCTGAAGAAACTGGCGCCCACCTCGCCGCCGGAAAGCCGCCATGCCCTGACCCTGGATGAACTGAAGGCGCCGGAGGTGACCCTGTGGGGGCTGTGGGATGATGACGATCTGGTCGGCTGCGTCGCCCTGAAGGAAGTCAGCCACGACCACGGCGAGATCAAGTCCATGCGCACGGCACCAAGCCACCTTCGCCGGGGTCTGGCCTCCTTGATGCTCGACAAGGTGATCGAGGCGGCCAGACTGCGTGGCTATCGCCGGCTGAGCCTGGAGACCGGCTCACAGCCGGGCTTCGCTCCGGCTCGCCAGTTCTACACGCGTCACGGCTTTACCCCCTGTGCGCCCTTCGCCGGCTATGTCGAGGATCCCAACAGCGTCTACATGACCTTGGCCGTCTTCGATGACGACCGGGATGACGGCCAGGATGGCGACCTGAAGGAGGCCAGCCGATGAGCGAAAGTGATGACGCCAGCCCCGACAACAGCGCCACACCGTTGCCCCTCGACAGTGCCGACACCAGCGAGCTGTCCTGCGCCGAAGCGGTAACCTTCGACAGCGACGATACTCGCTGTCGCGGCTGGTGGTTCGAAGGTGCCGACGATGGTGCGGTGGTGGTCATGGCCCACGGTCTTGGCGGAACGGTGGCAGGCGGCCTTGCCGGCTACGCCCAGGCCCTGCATCGCGCCGGCCACAGTGTGCTGGTCTTCGACTATCGTCACTTCGGCCGCTCCGACGGCGAGCCTCGCCAGCTGCTCGGTATCAAGCGCCAGCAACAGGACTACGTGGCCGCCATCGACTATGCCCGGAGCCGGGCACCGGCCCTCCCGCTGGTGCTTTGGGGTACGTCATTCTCGTCGGCCCATGTCATCACTCTGGCGGCTCGTCGCGACGATGTCGCTGCAGTCATCGCCATGAATCCGATGCTCGACGGTCGGGCCTCATCGCTGCTCAAGCTCAAGGACGCAGGACTTGGCACCTTCCTGCGCATGACCGGGGTGGGACTCGCCGACCTTGCCAGGGGCTGCCTCGGCCGAGGGCCCCGGTACCTGCCACTGGCCGGCGAGCCGGGGACCCTGGCCGCGCTGTCCGCCCCGGACGCCCTGACGGGAATCCTGTCGTTTGTCGATGACGACTTCGACAATCGTATTGCGCCACGAGCCCTGCTGGCGCTCGGGCTCTACCGTCCGGTCACCCGGGCCCGCCAGGTTCACTGTCCGGTGCTGCTGCAACTTTGCCTGCGTGACAGCGTCGCGCCGATCGCCCCCGGCTACCGGCTGGCGGAAGCACTGGGATCACGGGCCACACTCAAGACCTACGACACCGGCCACTTCGAGATCTACGAGGGTGACTGGCGGGCGGCCTTCGCCGACGACCAGCGGGCATTTCTCGCCCAGGCGCTGGCGCAGTCGCCGGCGCCAGCGCCCACGGCCCACGCCACCGAGTCGCCTCAGCACACTCCAGACGAGACCGACCCGCCGCCCGCCCGGTAGCCTGGCTATACTGGCGACGACACCTGACTGGCCACGCCCGAGGGCATGCGAATGCGCCACTACCCCTGCCAACGCTGTGACAACCGCCTGTTCTTCGACAATACCCTCTGCCTGGTATGCCACTCCGAACTTGGCTGGTGCCCGGGTTGCCATGCCCTGGTGACGGTCGATCTCCAGCCCGATGGTCGCTACCGCTGCGTCGACGACACCTGCGCTACGCTGCTGGTCAAGTGCCACAACTATTCCGTGGAAGGGGTCTGCAACCGCATGATCACCATCGAGGAGGCCAACCGTGGCATGACGCTGTGTGACTGCTGTCGCCACAACCAGGCCATCCCAGACCTGTCGGTGCCCGGCCATCGTGAACGCTGGGCCAAGCTCGAGAGTGCCAAGCGCCGGCTTTTCTACACCCTCGACCTGCTGGGGCTACCCCACGAGGTAGATGGCCGCCGCGCCAACCCGCCGCTGGCCTTCGCCTTCCTCGCCGACGAAGTGGCGGCAGAAGGCGACTGGCACTCCAGCGACGAGGGCATGCCGGTGTTCACCGGTCACGCCGGCGGACTGATCACCATCAACGTCAAGGAAGCCGACGACGTCGAGCGCGAGCGCCTGCGTAACGACTTCAACGAGGCCCACCGCACCCTGATCGGCCACTTCCGCCACGAGATCGGACACTATTACTGGGAGTTGTTGATCAAGAACCGGGACGAGCCAGCCTGCATCGAGGTATTCGGTGACCACAACAACCCCAGCTACAGCGAAGCCCTCGATCGCCACTATCAGCAGGGACCACCGAATGACTGGCGCGGCCGCTTCGTGTCGGCCTACGCCACCATGCACCCCTGGGAGGACTTCGCCGAAACCTTCGGCTTCTACCTGGACATGGTCGCCATCCTCGATACCGCCGGACACTTCGGCATCACCCCCACCGGCTTCGACGAGGACCTCGAAGCGATGTTGACCACCTTTCGCCGCCTGAGTCTCGGCTTCAACGAGATGAACCGCGAGATGGGGCTGCTCGACCTGGTGCCGGAGGTGATCACCCCGACCATCGCCTGCAAGCTTTGCTATATCCACGATATGGTGCTGGCGGCGCGACGACAGCAGTAAGCCGCCCGTCTTCCCACCTAGCACCACCATGCGGCCCTCTTTCCAGAGGGGCCGCAATGCTTGGCAATATCCGGCTTGGCGAGATCCGGCTTGGCTAGGTTCAGCAGTGGCTCAGGGCAGGCGGGCCATGGGATACCTGGCCCGCCTGGCTTCACGCCTGGTCGCTGGCCGCCAGTAGCTCGCCATCGCCCAGGTCATCGAGGGTCGGGAAGTAGGTGCGGGCGATCGCCGTATGCAGCTCGGCAAAGCCCTGCTGCAGCACGTCGATAAAGTCGTGCAGGGCCTCGGGGGAGCGCACCAGGGCACGGACGTCGGCCTCGGCCACATCGGCCAGCACCAGCGTTGCCGTTGCCAGGGCGCGTTCGTGGCGAGGCAGCGAGCGCAGCGCGCGAATGCTGTCCTTGAGACTGCGCGACACCGAACGCGGGAACAGGGAGTCCTGCACCAGGAAACGCAGCACGTCGGTGGCCCTGACCCGACAGCGCACGTGCTGTCGATACATCTGGTAGGCCGTCAATGACTTGAGCACGCTCATCCACTGCAGGTGCTCGAACGGACGAATCTCGTCGCTGTCACGCTGCAGCAGGTTGGCCGAGCGCACATCGATGATGCGGGTGATCATGTCGGCCCGTTCGAGCTGGCGCCCGAGCATCATGAAGGTCCGTGACCCACCGTAGCTGAGGGTGCCCTCGATCAACCCGATCAACGTCTGACAGCCACGAATCACCAGCTTCAGAAAGCGCTCTCGGCGTCCCGGGCCGAGGCCCGCATCGGCGTGGGCACTGGCGGTCATGTAGAGCTGGTTGATTTCTTCCCAGACCTCCCGCGGTACCACGTCCCGCGTGGTGCGCAGATTCTCGC
This sequence comes from Halomonas sp. MMSF_3323, assembly GCF_030733595.1. Taxonomy (NCBI): domain Bacteria; kingdom Pseudomonadati; phylum Pseudomonadota; class Gammaproteobacteria; order Oceanospirillales; family Halomonadaceae; genus Halomonas; species Halomonas sp. MMSF_3323. The sequence goes on from NZ_JASHIT010000036.1 coordinate 13,871, forward strand.
GGGCCTGGGCAAGGGCGGACAGGATCGAGCCGGAGTAGCGTCGGTCGGCACACAGGAACTGCACCACGTTGCGATCGTTGGGCTCGTCGTAGAGGGTCTCGAACACCTCGGCGCCCCCGGTGATATCGACCATCGCCGCCCATCCCAGCGGTTGGCGGTAGGGCATGTCCAGCATCAGGTGACTGGAGACGTTGATCAGCCGGGCGGTATCTTCGGCACGCTCGATGTAGCGGGCCATCCAGTACAGGTTTTCGGCGACTCTGGAAAGCATCAGCATGGTCTCAGTCCTCCCCCGTCTCGACGATCCAGGTGTCCTTGCTGCCGCCCCCTTGGGACGAGTTGACCACCAGCGAGCCCTTGACCAGGGCCACACGGGTCAAGCCACCGGTGGTGACGTAGGCGCCGTCCTGGCCCGACAGGATGAAGGGACGCAAATCGACGTGGCGCGGCTCGGGCCGGCCATCGAACAGCGTGGGGGTGGTGGACAGGTTCAACATGGGCTGGGCCATGTAGTTGCGTGGGTTCTCCTGGATCAGCCTGGCGAAGGCATCACGCTCGGCCTGGGAGGCCTGGGGGCCCATCAGCATGCCGTAGCCGCCGGACTCGTTGGCGGGCTTTACCACCAGTTCATGCAGGTGCTCCAGCACATAGCGGCGGTCTTCCTCGAGCATGCACAGGTAGCTCGGCACATTGGGCAGCAGTGCCTCCTGATCCAGGTAGTACTTGATCAGTTTCGGCACGAAGGCGTAGACCACCTTGTCATCGGCGACACCGGCCCCCGGGGCGTTGGCCAGCGCCACCTTGCCGCTGCGCCAGGCCCGCATCAATCCGGGCACGCCCAGCACCGAGTCCTTGCGAAACGCCTCCGGGTCGAGGAAGGCGTCGTCGACGCGGCGGTAGATCACGTCCACACGGGTCAGCCCCTGGACGGTGCGCATGTAGACCACGTCGTCGTCATCGACCAGCAGATCCGGGCCCTGGACCAGTTGCACACCCATTTGCTGGGCCAGGTAGGCGTGCTCGTAGTAGGCCGAGTTGTAGATACCCGGGGTCAGCACCACCACCTGGGGATCGTCCCAATGGCGTGGCGACATGCCCGCCAGCATGTCGTAAAGCTGGGGCACATAGTCGTCCACCGGATGAATCTTGCCCGAGGCAAACAGCTCCGGCAGCACGCGCTTGGTCACGTTGCGATTCTCGAGCATGTAGGACACCCCGGACGGTATCCGCAGGTTGTCCTCCAGTACGTAGACGGTGCCGTCGCCACCACGCACCAGATCGGAGCCGCAGATATGCGCCCAGACCCCGTGGGGCGGATCGATCCCTACACACTGGGGGCGAAAGTTGACGGATTGCTCGAGCACCGCCGCCGGCAGCACGCCATCCTTGACGACCTTCTGGTCGTGGTACAGGTCGTCGATGAACAGGTTGAGCGCCTCGACCCGCTGCTTGAGGCCTGCCTCGGTGCGTCGCCACTCGTCGGCGGGGATGATGCGAGGCACGATGTCGAAAGGCCAGGCGCGGTCGATCATGCTGCCCTCGGAATACACCGTGAAGGTGATCCCCATGGTGCGAATGGCGATCTCTGCTGCGTTCTTGCGCTCTTCCAACTCGTCAGGGGCAAAGCCCGCGAGCACGTCACACAGCATCTTGGCCGCCTCCCGCGGCATCCCGGGCGTCGCCACCAGTTCGTCATAGAACCCTGCGCAGTCGTACTGCTGCCAATCCACATGGCTCATCGGCACACCCTCGATTGTTTTCGGCATCCGGCGACCCGACCACGACGATGGCACCCCCGCCTTCGACCGTACCGGGTCCCTCCTTGCTGTATAGCAAGCCCTGTACCAGACCGCCGAGAATAGGCCGCAGCGCCGAGCCTTCTCGCCGAATGGGCTGGCGCAATTGAGCAATTTGGACAAAAAGCGACCACTTGCTCCTGCCGAAAGTGCCCCACGAACCAGCAAGAAGGGGCAGCGAGCACCGATCTGGTGCAATCATGGCGCCCCCCGGCAAGCGCGGGCGGTAGCCCTCGGCAGCCCTTGCAGAAGCCGGTCGATGGCACCTGCTGCTGACGACGCCCACCTTTCGGGCTTGAGAGAAAGGCAGGAGTCGGGTACATCTTGTCGCCACGGTTCGGGGGGGATATCGTCACCTTCTGCAACATTCGCCGACACCCAGGAGCCTCCTCGCTTCCCATGCCTGCCTCTTCTCGTTCCGCACTCCCTGGCTCGTGCGCACCGCTGTCCTGCCCTGCTCAAGACAGCGGCGCCAGGCGGTGCCGTCTGGCCAGCCTTGTCAGGGGTGGCACGGCGGGATCCGGCAGATGATCTATCGACTTCGCCACACCACGCGCTACCACTACAGCGAGATCGTGACACTCAGCGAGAACGAGGCCTGCCTGATACCCCGTGAGATGGCCTACCAGCAGGTTGCCTGGGCGCAATTGTCGATCTCGCCGGGCGAGTCGCTACGCCAGAGCCGACAGGACGCCTTCGGCAACCATATCGCGCTGTTCGCGGTCGACACCCCCCATACCCAGCTCGAGGTCACGCTGGAGGCGCAGGTCATGACCTCGCCTCGCGCCACACCGCCGCAGGCCATCATTAGCTGGGAGCGGTGTCGAGAGCTGTTGGCAGACCGCCACCAGCCAGGTTTCCGCGAAGCACAGCCGTTTCTTGAAAACTCCGCCTATATCGAGCGCCGCCCGCTGCTCGCCGCCTGGGCCGAAGACTGTTTTCCCGCTGGTGGCGATCTGGTGGACTGCGTGGAGCGCTTGAACCGTCGCATCCATGAGGAATTCCGCTACGACAGCGAGTTCAGCGACATGGAGACGACACCGTCCCAGGTGCTCCAGCATCGCCGTGGGGTGTGTCAGGACTTCGCTCACCTGGCCATCGCCACCCTGCGCTCGGTGGGTCTGGCCGCGCGCTACGTCAGCGGCTATCTCGAGACTCGACCGCCTCCAGGACAGCCTCGACTGATGGGCGCCGACGCCTCCCACGCCTGGTTCTCCGTGCTAATACCCGGCTGGGGCTGGCTCGACTTCGACCCCACCAACGGTGTGCGCGCCGGCGAACGACACCTGTTGCTTGGCTGGGGCCGCGACTACGAGGACGTGGCGCCGCTCAAGGGCGTGGTGACCGGTGGTGGGCGCCAGCGCCTCGAGGTGGAAGTGGACGTTGTTCCCGCCGGGGAAGTCGCGGCCACCTGCCCGACCTCCGCCAGCCCTGGCGATCACCCGGCAGCGCCGATATCCGGCTGATTCGCTGTCCTTTATATTGCGCAGGCTCTGCCCGGCCTTGCCCTGCCCACCGTGTTCCAGGAGAGATTCCATGCAGGACCTGTTGATCTGGATTGCCACCGGCTTCGGCCTGGGCTATTCCCCCTGGGCGCCGGGGACGGTCGGCTCCCTGATCGGACTGCCGGTCGCCTGGTGGCTGTTCCGGCTGCCGCTCGGCACGCGCCTGGCCGTTACCCTGACGCTCCTCGTGCTGGCCGTTCCCGTCTGCCACTTCGCTTCGCTGTGGCTGGGCGGCGGCGACCTGCCCCAGATCGTGCTCGACGAATGGGTGGCCCTGCCCATCGCGGTGCTGGCCTTCTCGCGCTACCGACGGCGCATCATCCTGCCGCTGGGCTATCTACTGTTTCGCCTGTTCGATATCTCCAAGCTGTCCCCGGTACGCGAGATCGAAGGTATTGGCGGGGGACTCGGCATCGTCGCCGACGACGCGATGGCTGCTCTGTACGCCGCCCTCACCCTGATACTGCTGGTGCGCCTGACCCGCCGCTACTGGCAACGAGACCCCGAGCAGTCCTCATAAGCCAATAGCGGCCTGCCAATGCCGGGCGGCGCTTCCTATATCCACAGCCCTGACACAAAAAAACCGCCCTCGACGGGCGGCCAAACGGGACAGGGATCTATCGAAACAGTGACCGGGGGACCTCGTGCCCGGCCTCTGACGTCCAGTGCAGCAGATGTTGCACTGGCGTCACTCACTCAGCCTCGGTTATTCAGGAATCAGCACGCTGTCCACCACGTGGATCACCCCATTGCTGGCCTTGATGTCGGACTCCACCACGGCGGCATTGCCTACGCTTGCCGAGCCTTCCTGGGCGTCGATGGCCATGTCGGTTCCCTGCAGGGTGGTCACCTCGTATGACTCCTCCAGTGACACTTCTCCTTCCACCATGTGGTAGGAAACGACCTCGACCAGACGTCGGTGGGAGGCCTTGTCGTCGCTCATCCACTCATCGAGCTGTCCTGGCTGCAGGGTACCGAAGGCTTCGTTCGTTGGAGCAAAGAGCGTATAGGTTTGATCTCCCTGTAGCGGCTCGTCGAGGCCAGCCTTCTCGACAGCATCAAGCAATGTCGAGAAACGTCCGTCGGCCTGGGCGACTTCGAGCAGATTGCGTGAGGGATCCTGCTGTTGCTGCTGATCCGCTTCGGCCACCCCGCCAGCGAGCAGCGCTACGCCGAGCACGCAGCTCGGCAGGAACGACGTTGCGGCAGACATTGCTTTTTTCATGCTCTCGCCTCCTTGCGGTGATTGCTCCGAGATGTCGCGTCGCCACTGCACGCCTCCCGGGAACCTCTCTGTCGGGGCTGTTCAACCAGGACGACGCAATTCATGTACAAAAACTAGATCAAGAACAAGTAATGTACAAGAAAAAGTTTTACGACAGCTTTCGCCACTCTGATCATCAAAGCGTCATCTTTTGACGTCATGATATGGGCGCTGCTCGGAAAGACGGTAATGACGGCGAAATGCCGATACGCTTCCGGCGACAGAAAACCTATACAATACTTGCATATCAAGCCTGGCGATGAGAACCTTTCGTACCGTTGAGGCTCGGCCAGGAGGGCCATGCGCAGCCTCGCTTCCACAACGGAACGAACGACGGCACGTCATGCGCCAAGGAGGGCGACCCGTGTACTACCCGATTTCCTGTACCCGCTGTGGCCACGACCTGGCCAGCACACCGGGACCTGTAACGGCTCAGCCCAATGACTGGGAAGAGCTGAACTGCACCGAGTGCGGTGAGTTTCATGCCACCCTGGGCGCCTGGGAAGAACAGCAGACGCCCGACCGCCTGCGCTTTCTCAACAAGTCTCGCAGCCTGATGATGGCCATGCGACGTGAGCACGATGCCTTGATCGAGCAGCAGCACACCAAGGGAGAGCGAGTCGCATGATCACCGTCACCCTGGACCTGAGCTGCACCATCTGTGGCCACTCCCGCTTCACGCTGCCTGTTGGTCAAGACGACGGCGACAGCGTTCACTGCGCCAACTGCACCGCCTACAAGTGCAAGGCCATGGACCTGGAGCGCGCGCTGATGGCGACCCTGCCACCGTCCATGCCTGCAGTACCGGCTTCCTCTGGCGCCGCCCAGGCGGTACCCGCCTGAGCGATGGCTTGAGAGACAGCGTTTCTGCGCCCCGCTTTTCGCCGACGCGTCCTGGCGATTCACGCCGCCCCTTTCGGGGCGGCGTTTTTGATGGAAGGCAGCGCAGCCGCTTCTTTGCTTTCTTCCTTTCCTCCTTTCCCCCCTTGCCACCATGGCGGCGACCATCGAGACCGCTATCGAGGCAACTATCGGGGCCAGTGCGGGCCACGGCCCAGGTTTGGGGTATCATTCGCCCGCTAGCGAACGGCCGTCAGGCTTCAACCTCCCCTAGAAGAGGACCAGCCCTCCGCGGTAACGCCACGCTCGCCGGCACTCTCACGCCCCCTGGACACGTGGCTCATGACGAGCCGGAGACCCCATGCAAGAGACCGCCCTTACCGACCCTTCTCCCAAGGCAAACCGTTTTGCCCGCACCCGCGCACTGCCGACCATTGCTCTGTGCGCCCTGATCTACGCCTCGACCCTGGCCGTCGGCTACCACATCAACGCGGCGGTGTTGACGATCCTCAGCATGATCGTGCTGTGCCTGCTGCGTATCCCCGTGGCCATCGCCCTGATCAGCGCCGCCATGCTAGGCGCGCTGCACGCCGGACTGTCGATGAACGACGCCATCGGCGCCTTCAATGACAACCTGCTGGTCGGCGCCCAGGTCGGCCTGACCTACGTGATGATCGGCGCCTTCGCCGTGGCGCTGTCACGCTCGGGCCTGCTCGAACTGCTGGCCGATGCTATCTCGGCGCGCCTCGGCAGCGACGAGCAAAGTACCCGCAAGGGCGTCAAGTGGTCGCTGTTCGGCCTGTTCATCGTCGCCTCACTGATGTCGCAGAATCTGGTGCCGGTGCACATCGCCTTCATTCCGATCCTGCTGCCACCGCTGCTTGTGGTGCTCGATCGCCTGCGAGTCGACCGCCGCGCCGTGGCCTGTATCCTGGCCTGCTCGATCAGCGCCAGCTACCTGCTGCTGCCCACCGGCTTCGGTGCCATCTTTCTCAACGAGATCCTGCTGGCCAACGTCAACAGCGTCGGCGCGGACTACGGGCTGACCGCCACCGCCGACATGGCCCCCAAGGCCATGGCACTACCGGTGCTGGGCCTGGTCGCGGGGCTGCTGGTGGCCGTTTTTATCAGCTATCGCCGCCCGCGCGACTACGTCACACCAAGCACCACCACCACCACCACCACCGTCGCCACCAGGCCCGCCTCGCCGGCTCGCCTGAAGCCGCTGCAGCTGGTCATCACCTTGGGTGCTCTGGCGGTGGCCCTGGTCTTTCAGCTCAAGTTCGACTCGCTGTTGCTCGGAGCCATGGTCGGTTTTCTGATCCTGGGGGTCTCCGGTATCTTCCGCTGGCAGGAGCAGGATGACGTCTTCACCGACGGGCTGCGGATGATGGCGCAGATCGCGGTCATCATCACCGTCGCCTCCGGCTTTGCCGGCGTGCTGACCGCCACCGGCGAAATCGAGCCTCTGGTGGCGGCGTCGGCCGAACTGATCGGCGGCAACATGGCGCTGGGCGCAGCGGTGATGCTGGTGGTGGGACTGTTCATCACCATCGGCTTCGGTGACTCCTTCGCCAGTGTGCCGATCCTGGCACCCATCTACCTGCCACTGGCGCTGACCCTGGGCTTCGACCCGCTGGCGGCGATGGCCTTGCTGGGCGCCTCGGCGGCCCTGGGCGACGCTGGCTCCCCGGCCTCGACCATCACCCTGGGCGCCACCGCCGGGCTTAACGCCGATGGCCAGCACGACCACATTCGCGACAGCGTCATCCCCACCTTCCTGCACTGCAACATCGGCATGCTCGTGTTCGCCTGGATCGCCGCCATGGTGCTGTAATGCGCAGCACCTGACACCAAGCCTCGCAGCAATGGCAAAGGCCACCCCTCGGGTGGCCTTTTGCACGGCACCAGGCCAAGCGCAGATAACAGGGCGCGGCCGTTCAGGCCAGCGATTGCGACTCTGCCACCTCGATCAAGCGTCGGACCGCCGGCAGGCTGGCATCCCTGCGCCAGACCAGCATCAGTGGCAGCACTATATCCAGATCCTCCAGAGGAAAGCTGACCACTCCTTCCGGGGCCCCGGCCATGGTCATTTCCGGCAATATCGTGCAGCCCATGCCCGCCGCCACCAGGCACAGCATGGTGGCGTTGTCGGTGCCTTCCTGCACCACGTGGGGGGTGAAGCCACGTCGCTGAAAGGCATGGATCAGCTTGTCGTGATAGACCGGTGTCGCGCTGCGCTCGAACCAGATGAAGTCTTCACCGGCCAGGTCCGCCAGTCGAGAGGGGGGATGCTGCGCCAGGCGTGATCCTTCGCTGGCTACCAGCACAAGACGGTCTTCATAGAGGCAGTGGCTGTCGAGCTGATCATCATCGTCAGGGGGAAAGAACAGCATCCCCGCGTCCAGCTGATGATGGCGCAGCGCCTCCACCTGGGGCGCGGACAGCAGCGACTGTACCTTGAGGCTGACGTCCGGGTAACGCTGGCGATACCCGTTGAGCAGCTTGACGATCTGAGGCACCCACAGGTGCATGACGGTGACGCCCAGACGCAGCTGTCCGAGCTGTCCATCGGCAATCCGACGAGCATCGAGCTTGGCGGTCTCGAACTCTCGCAACAGTCGTCGCGCTTCGCCGTGAAAGGCAACCCCCGCAGCGGTCAAGCTTACGCCCTGACGTGATCGCTCCAGCAGGGTGGCTCCCACCGACTCCTCCAGCAGCCTGAGCTGACGGGTCAAGGCCGGCTGGGCCAACGGGATCTTTCTTGCCGCGCTGGAAATCGCGCCCTCCTCGACCACCGTCAGAAAGTAGCGCAGCTGCTTGAAGTCCATGTTCGATCCTTGTTTAGCGGGGCCACCACGCCAGTGCCAGGATTCACCCCAGTCGACGGCTCATACGGCAAATCTATACAATAAAAGTATGGAAATATAAAAATAATAATATTTTATCTATGACATACCGCCAACCATGATGAAGGACACAATCAACAAGCGTCCGGAATCTCATGACCCAGCCTATCGACCCCACCTTCTTCGACGACCAGCACAGCAGCTTGACCGAACTGCGCCAGCACTTTCATCGGCATCCGGAGCTCGGCTTCAAGGAACACGCCACCTCCGCGCGTGTCTGCGATGAGCTGGAGCGGCTCGACATTCCCTTCGACCACGGCCTGGGCGGCACCGGTGTCGTGGCCACCATCAGAGGGCTTGGCCCCGACAACGGTCGCCGTATTGGCCTGCGCGCCGACATGGACGCGCTGCCGATTCAGGAGGCAAGCGACCACGGCCATGTCTCCGAAGTGCCTGGTGTCATGCATGCCTGCGGCCACGATGGCCACACCACCATGCTGATCGGCGCCGCTCGCTACCTCGCCCGCCACCGCGATTTTTCCGGCACCATCCAGCTGGTGTTCCAACCGGCGGAAGAAGGCCTGGGCGGTGGACGAGCGATGGTCGAGGAGGGGCTGTTCGAGCGCTTCCCCATGGATGCGATCTACGGCCTGCACAACTGGCCGGCTCTGCCCCTGGGGCAGGTGGCGATTCGCCCGGGCCCGATCATGGCCGCCACCGATCGCCTGGATATCTGCATCCGCGGCAAGGGCGGCCACGGCGGGGTGAACCCACACCTTTCTACCGACCCGGTCAGAATGGCCGGCGCTCTGATCCAGGCCCTGCACAGCGTGGTCTCGCGCGATGCCGACCCGCTGTCTCCAGCGGCACTGAGCTTGTGCGGCATCAAGGGAGGTGAACTCGACGGCTTCGCCATCATTCCCGACGAGGTCCGACTGAGCGGCACGGTGCGAACCCTCGACAGCGCTACCCAGGATCGCATCGCCGAGGCCATCCAGCGCACCTGCGATGGTGTGGCGGCGACCTACGGCGGCGAGATAGACGTCGATCACCAGCGCATCTTTCCGGCCACGGTCAATCACCCGGCCGCGACCGACCACGTCATCGCCACCGCGAAGGAACTGCTGGGAGAGACCGCACTGGAGCGCGACGTGAATCCCAGCCTTGGTGGTGAAGACTTCGCCTTTATGCTCGAAAAGTGCCCGGGAGCCTACTTCTTCCTCGGCAGCGCCGAATCGGACACCACCCCGCCGCTTCATAACGCTCGCTACGACTTCAACGACGCCATCATTCCCGTGGGCAGCCGACTGCTGGTTGCCATCGCTCTTGGCGCCTTGAACGACCATCGCTGAGGCGATGCCGACAACGACCACACTCAACAACAAGAGGTCTTCCCATGAACCACCAAAAAGGCATGCCTTCCAAGGGCCTGCTGATCTACTTCGTGCTGTGCACCCTGGCCATGGTGTGGCCGGGTGCGCTGATCGCCAATCGCATCGATCCGATGGTGCTCGGCATGCCGTTCTTCATGTTCTGGTACGTGGCCTGGGTCTTCGCGCTGTTCGTGGGCCTGTTGATCGCCTATCGCAAGGATACCGGCGAGGAGGCAGACCATGAGTGATTCTCTGCTGATCACCGCCATGACGGTGGGCTATCTGGTCATCGTGCTGCTGGTGGGCCTGCGCGCAAGGCGTGGCCAGGGCTCCTCGCTGGAAGGCTACGTGGCGGGCGGTCGCCATATGGGCCTTCTGGTGCTGTTCTTCATCCTCGGTGCCGAGATCTTCTCCGCCTTTGCCTTCCTCGGTGCACCTGGCTGGGCCTACAGCAAGGGCGCCCCGGCGTTCTATATCATCGCCTACCTGACGCTGGCGGTAATCGTGTGGTGGCTGATCGCGCCGCATATCTCGCGGCTGGGTCGCCGCCACGGCTTTCTGACCCAGGCCGAGTTTCTGTCGGCCTGCTACCCCACTCCAAAGAATGTGCTGGGCCTAGTCATCGGTGTCGTCAGCGTGCTGGCGATGATTCCCTACCTGACCATCCAGATCGCTGGTGCCGGCATGCTGTTCGAAGCGGCGACCTCCGGCACCATTCCGTTCTGGCTGGGCAGTCTACTGGCCTGCGGCGTGGTGGCCGCCTACGTCTACGCCAGCGGCCTTCAGGGCATCGGCTGGACCAACCTGATGCAGGGCCTGATGATGGTCGTCATCGCCTGGGCGCTGGGGCTGACCACGGCCGAGCAGTTCTTTGGCGGCGTCGGTGAAATGTTCCAGCAGATCAAGGACCAGGCGCCGGAATATCTGACCATGCCCGGCGCCACCGGGATGGGCTGGGGCGCCTTCTCCACTGCGGTACTGGTCAGCGCGCTGGGCTGCGTGATGTGGCCTCACATCTTCATGAAGTTCTACAGCGCCAAGGACGTCAGGACGCTCAAGCGTGTCTTTGTGCTCTACCCGCTCTACAGCTACCTGCTGGTACCGCTGCTGATCATCGGCTTCGCCGGCATCGTGCTGCTCGCCGACACGCCACTGGATTCGCCTGACCGGGTGCTGCTGACCATCGTGGTGGAACTCGCCGACCTGCCCGCCTGGGTGATCGGACTGGCACTGTCCGGCGCCTTGGCGGCGGCCATGTCGACCGCCGCCAACCTGGCCCACACCTCGGCCACCATCCTGGTACGTGACGTGGTCCAGTTCACGCCCAGGATGCGCGCCCTGCCCGAGCACAAGGCGCTGTCACTGACGCGCTACGGGGTCATCGCGATATCGCTGATGGCGTACCTGCTGGCACTGGCCAACCCCGGCTCGCTGGTCAGCCTGCTGCTCGGAGCCTACGGCATTATTGTGCAACTGCTGCCGATGCTGCTGGGTGCCCTGTTCTGGCGTCGCGCGTCCCAGACCGCGGCCTTTATCGGGCTGAGTGTCGGCGCCGTCATCACCCTGCTGCTGCAATTCGGCATCGATGCGCCTTTCGGCTGGCACCCGGGCTTCTGCGGGTTGGTGGTCAACTCGGCGATCTTTGTCGTCATCAGCCTGATGCGCAAGTCGCGCGAGTCTCGCTCGCCGGTCGAGTGCCTGTCACCCCAGGTCTGATAGACCCTCGTCGATGACCTGCTCCAATCGCCAGCGGCCCGATACCGGGCCGCTGGTGTCGTGTCAGGTGATGCTGTCGCCCCCCGTGGCCACCCTCGCGTGTCTTCTCGTTTGCCCTCGTGGTCAGCCCCATCATTGATTTTATAGACACCTGGTCTAAAATCATTGCATGACCAATCCGACGATAGCCAGGCGCCGGGGGCGACCGCCGAAGACCGACTACAGCGTCGGCGCCACCCAGGGCGACGCCAGAGCGGCGCTGATCGCCAGCGGCCTCGAGACCCTGACCGAACACGGCTTTCTGAGCGCGGGACTCGACGGCATGCTCAAGCGTGCCGGGGTGCCCAAGGGTTCCTTCTATCACTACTTTGCCAGCAAGGAAGCCTTCGGCCAGGCGGTGCTCGAGCGCTACGCCCGCTATTTTGCCGACAAGCTCGACCGCCATCTGCAAGACGATTCCCGGCCACCGCTCGAGCGCGTGCAGGCCTTTGTCGACGATGCCAAGGCCGGCATGGCGCGCCACGACTATCGCCGTGGCTGTCTGGTGGGCAATCTCGGTCAGGAGGCGGCTGGCTTGCCACCGGACTACCGCGAGCGGCTGATCGCCACGCTCGCCGACTGGCAACGACGTCTCGCCGCTTGCCTGGAAGAAGCCCGCCACCACGGCGATATCGCCTCCGACAGAGACCCTGACCGGCTGGCCGAGGCCTTCTGGATCGGCTGGGAGGGCGCCATCATGCGCGCCAGGCTGGAACGCAGCCCGCGCCCGATCGATGTGTTCACCGACAGCTTCTTTTCGGGCCTGGACACCCAACGCCAGGGTCGTCCGTCGCCATGAACTGAACTGAGCCGACCTGACTTGACAATAGTCCGACACTGAACCAAGAGCCCGCTCCTGCGGGGTCGTATACGGCGCCCTGATACTGCTTGCGCCAATTTATAGACAAACCGTCTAAAAAGGAGACCGCCATGTTCGACGCCATCGTGATCCGCAAGGAAGGCGACACTCAGAAGGCCGCTATCGAGTCACTGGATGACCAGGCCCTGCCCGAGGGCGACGTGACCGTGAACGTCGAATACAGCACCCTGAACTACAAGGACGGGCTGGCCATCACCGGCAAGGGCCCGGTGGTCAAGTCCTTCCCCATGGTCCCGGGTATCGACCTTGCCGGCGTGGTGGAAGCCTCACAGCACCAGGACTTCCAGCCGGGTGACCGGGTGGTCCTGAACGGCTGGGGCGTCGGCGAGAAGCACTGGGGCGGGCTGGCCCAGAAGGCACGGCTGAACGGCGACTGGCTGATCCCGCTGCCCGAAGCCTTCAGCACCAGAAACGCCATGGCCATCGGCACCGCCGGCTACACCGCCATGCTCTCGGTGCTGGCGCTGGAGCGCCACGGGGTGACCCCGGACCAGGGCGAGGTGCTGGTCACCGGCGCCAGCGGTGGCGTCGGCAGCTTTGCCATCACCCTGCTGGCCAAGCTGGGCTACGAAGTCGTTGCCTCCACCGGCAAGGTCGAGGAGGCGGACTACCTGAAGGCGCTCGGCGCCACCTCGATCATCGACCGCGGCGAGCTCGAACAGCCCGGAAAGCCCCTGGCCAGGGAACGCTGGGCGGGTGCCGTCGACAGCGTCGGCAGCCACACCCTGGTCAATGTGCTGGCCTCGACCCGCTACGGCGGCACGGTGACCTCCTGCGGCCTGGCCCAGGGCATGGACCTTCCCGCCACGGTGATGCCCTTCATCCTGCGCGGCGTGACCCTGGCCGGCATCGACAGCGTGATGCAGCCCAGAGAAGTTCGCCTGGAAGCCTGGCAGCGCCTGGCCGAGCTGATGCCTGAAGAGCGTCTCGACGACATCGCCAGCGAGATCCCGCTGAGCGAGGCCATCACCACCGCAGAGCGCCTGATGGAAGGCAAGGTCAGAGGTCGCGTGGTGGTCGCCACCCGCTAGGCCCGATGACACGTGCCCTGCTGGCCGTCGCCGGCAGGGCGCCTGATGTTGCTTTCCTCGGCGCTTTCTTGGGCCTTACCTGGCGCTTACCTGGCGCTGTCTTGGCTTCCTGCCGGCTCGCATACAGGCACCAGCACACCGCCACATATTCCATATGTGGAATTTTATTTCTACATAAGGAATTTTCTTGACGCCCTCAGGGTCGCTTCCTAGGCTGGTTTGAACTTGACGAGGAATCAGCCATGAGCACCGATGGGAATTTCATCAACAACGACTTTGTCAGCGCCCCCCATGCCAGCATGATCCCGGTCTACTGCCCCGCCACGGAAGCGGTGGTGGGCGAGGTCCAGGCCGCCACCAACGCCCAGGCGATGGAAGCTGTCGAGGTCGCGGCCAGGGCCCAGAAGCACTGGCGCAGGCTGACCAGTGCCGAGCGGGCGGTACATATGCAGCGCCTGGCCGACGCCCTGATGGAGCGTCGCGAGGCCATTGGGCGGGCGCTGGCCGAAGAGTCGGGCAAGAGCCTCGAGGACGCCATCAACGAGGCGGTATACGCGGCCGATATCACCCGCTACCACGCCGAATGGGCGCGACGGATCGAGGGCGATATCGTGCCCAGCGACACCCCTGACGAGAGCCTGCTGCTCACTCGGGAGCCGATCGGCGTGGTGGCCTGCCTGATTCCCTTCAACTACCCCGTCTTCACCCTGCTGCGCAAGATTGCCCCGGCGATGATCACCGGCAACAGCGTGATCGTGCGCCCGAGCAACAACACTCCGCGTTCGGCCTTCGAAATTGCCAGGGCCGTCCAGGCGGCCGAGATCCCGCCGGGGGTGGTCAACATCCTGAGCATGGACCACGCCACCGCCGAGGCCGTGTGTACTCACCCAAGGGTCGGCATGATCACCCTCACCGGCAGCGTCGGCGCCGGCCGCAAGGTGCTGGAGTACTCCCAGGTCAATATCGCCAAGTCGTCGCTGGAACTGGGTGGCAAGTCACCGGCCATCGTCGAGCCCGACGCCGACCTCGAGCAGGCCGCCCGTCAGATCGTGGCCTCCAAGACCACCAACTGCGGCCAGCTGTGTACCGCCATCGAGCGAGTCTACGTGCATCAGTCCATCGCCGAGCCCTTCATCGCCCTGCTCAAGGCCAACATGGAGGCCTGCACCTTCGGCAATCGTGCCGAGGACCCTAGCCACATGGGCCCCCTGATCAACGAGAACACCCGCCTCAATGTCCACCAGATGGTCGAGCGTGCCATCGACGACGGCGCCACCCTGGCCACCGGCGGCGCGATTCCCCCTGGCCCCGGACACTTCTACCCGCCGACCCTGCTGACCGACTGCCGCCAGGACATGGAGATCGTCCAGGAAGAGATCTTCGGCCCGGTACTGCCGGTGCTGACCTACGCCGATGTGGATGAAGCCCTGGCGCTGGCCAACGACCACCAGTTCGGCCTTGCCTCGGTGGTGTTCACCGAGAACTACCGCACCGCCATGAAGGTGGCCCACAACATCGAGGCAGGCGAGGTCTACATCAATCGCACCCCATCGGACCCCTACCAGGGCTACCACGCCGGCTGGAAGCGTTCGGGCCTCGGTGGCGACGACGGCAAGCACGGCATGCTGGACTACACCCAGACCCGGCTGGTGGTATTGAACTACTGACGCCATCCCGCGCCACCCCACACCCAAGCCCATCACCGCCGCGTCTACGCCTGGCGGTCGGCCGCTTGCTGCCCTTTTCAGAGGACTCGCCGTTCATGAAAGTCGTCAGTTGTGAAAGCCATGTGGTCGCCACACCTCCGCCCCACATCGGCGGCATGTACTGGATCTTCGTCAAACTGGGAACCGCCTGTGGCATCGAGGGCGTCGGCGAGGTCTATGCGGCGACCTTCCACCCGCAAGTGGTGGTCGCCGCCATCGAGGACGTGTTCGAGCGCTACCTGAAGGGACGGGATCCCCACCATCTGGAACGGCTGTATCGCGAGACCTACTCGAGCGGCTTCACCCAGCGCCCGGACCTGACCATGATGGGGGTGCTCAGCGGCCTCGAGATGGCCTGCTGGGACATCGTCGGCAAGGCGGCCGGCCAGCCGGTACATGCACTGATCGGCGGCAAGCTCCACGATCGGCTGCGCTCCTACACCTATCTCTACCCCCGTGCCCCCGGCGGCGACTATGACTACGACAATGTCGAGCTGGCGGTGGAGTGCGCCCTGGAGCAGAAGGCCCTCGGCTTTACCGCGCTCAAGTTCGATCCGGCGGGCCCCTACACCGCCTACTGCGGGCATATGCTGTCACTGGAGGCGCTGGAAAAGAGCGCAACCTTCTGCCAGCGCATCCGTGAGGCGGTCGGCAACGGCTGCGACCTGCTGTTCGGTACCCACGGCCAGATGACGCCGGCCTCGGCGATCCGCCTGGCCAAGCGCCTCGAACCCTTTGACCCGCTGTGGTTCGAGGAGCCGGTGCCACCCGGCCAGAGCGAGGCCATGGCCAGGGTCGCCGACCATACCTCCATCCCGGTGGCCACCGGTGAGCGGCTGACCACCAAGTACGAGTTCCATGACCTGCTGCGCCACCAGGCCGCCTCGATCCTGCAGATGAACCTTGGCCGGGTCGGCGGCATCCTCGAAGGCAAGAAGATCGCCGCCCTGGCCGAGGTCCACTACGCCCAGATAGCGCCCCACCTGTACAACGGCCCGGTGGGTGCGGCGGCCAGCATTCAGCTCGCCGCCACCACACCCAACTTCCTGATCCAGGAGAGCATCGGCACCTGGGACGGCTTCCACGCCGAGGTGCTCGAAGCCAAGATCGAGTGGAGTGACGGCTTTATCATTCCCTCCGATCGACCGGGGCTCGGGGTGGAACTGGACATGGCGGTGGTCAGGGCCCACTCGCCCTACACCGGCAAGCGCCTGCACCTGAGCATGGACGCCACGCCCTACGACGTCGTCCAGCAGTCCTGCACCCGCTGGAAGACCCGACCGGAGGCCTGAGGCGATGGACTACGACTTCATCATCGTCGGTGCAGGTTCCGCAGGCTGCGTGCTGGCCCACCGGCTGAGTGCCAGCGGACGCCACAAGGTACTGATCGTCGAGGCCGGCGGCCGTGACAGCTCCCCCTGGCTTCGGGTGCCGGTGGGCTTTGCCAAGACCTACTATCACCCCGGCTACAACTACATGTACTACAGCGCCGAGGAGCCGGCGTTGGCCAACCGGCGGATCTACACACCCCGGGGCAAGGTCCAGAGAGGATCGGGCTCGATCAACGCCATGATCTATGTGCGAGGCCAGCCATCGGACTTCGATGACTGGGAGCGCGCAGGTAACCCGGGGTGGGGCTACCAGGCGCTGTTGCCCTATTTCAGGAAACTCGAGCAGCACCCTGCGGGCGATACCGAATTCCACTCGAGCCAGGGACTGATCGGCATCACCCCGCTCAAGGAAATCGCCCATCCGATCTGCCAGTCCTACCTCAGGGCTGCCGATGAACTCGGCTACCCGCTCAATGACGACTTCAATGGCGCCTCCATCGAAGGTGCCGGCCTCTATGAGACGAACATCCGCCGAGGCCGTCGCGATTCCAGCAACACCGCCTACCTGAAGCCGGCGCTCGAGCGCTCCAATCTCACCCTCAAGCACGTCAGCCAGGTTCAACGGGTGCTGTTCGACGATCAGCGTCGCGCCAGCGGCATTGAATACCGAGAGCAAGGCCAGTTGAAGACCCTGCGCGCACGCCGCGAGGTGATCGTCTGCGCCGGTGCGGTGGACTCGCCAAAGCTGCTGATGCTATCGGGGC
This sequence comes from Halomonas sp. MMSF_3323, assembly GCF_030733595.1. NCBI lineage: Bacteria > Pseudomonadati > Pseudomonadota > Gammaproteobacteria > Oceanospirillales > Halomonadaceae > Halomonas > Halomonas sp. MMSF_3323. Next base: position 30,965 of record NZ_JASHIT010000036.1, read on the forward strand.
TCGGGGACAGCGAGAAGCTGCGACAACACGGGATCGCAGCGCTCCAGCAGCTGCCCGGCGTGGGCCGAAACCTGCAGGATCACCTGGCCGTCAGCTACTTCTATCGCGCCAACTGCCGGACCCTGAACGACGACTTCAACTCTCTGCCCGGCCTGACCAGGGCAACGATGAGGTACCTGATCAATCGCAGCGGCCCGCTGGCGATGAGCGTCAACCAGGCCGGCGGCTTCTTTCGCGGCCATGCCGACGAACCCGTGCCCAATATCCAGCTCTACTTCAACCCGCTGTCCTATCGCATCCCGGCGCTTCCGGACACGACACTGACCGCGGATGCCTACTCCGGCTTCCTGCTGGCCTTCAATTCCTGCCGTCCCGACAGTCGTGGCACCATCGAGCTGGCCAGTGCCGATGCCAATGAGCCGGCGGTGATCCGGCCGAACTATCTGGGAACCCGACGAGATCAGGACGAGGCCATTCAGGGCAGCCGGCTCATTCGCGCGCTGGCCGAAACGGCAGCCCTGGGTGCCGTCATCGACGCCGAGGTCACCCCGGCGGATGCCGTCCACGATGACCAAAGCATGTTAGAGTACTTTCGCGCCAACGCAGGCTCCATCTATCATCTGTGCGGTACCTGCGCCATGGGGCCCGACCCTCGCGAGGCGGTGGTCGATGGCAGTCTCAGGGTGCATGGCGTGTCCGGGCTCAGGGTCATCGACGCCTCGATCTTTCCCAACATCACCTCGGGTAACCTCAATGCACCGGTGATGATGGTGGCGGAAAAGGGGGCCGACCTGATCCTTCAGGACCACCCGATCTGAACGACGCCCAGGAGCCACATCGCCCCTGAGTCTGACCGGACGAGTCATCTGCATTCGTCCTCGCATTCGCGTTTTGGAGACCGCGGCTGATCATGAATTCGGAAAGGACCTCGGAAAAGACCAAGGCTCCGGCGGTCGATCATAGCGTCATGATCCTGGACCTGCTGGCGGCCACCAGCTATCCCATGACGCTTTCGGAAATCTGTGACGCTACCGGTATCTCGCCGGCCACCGGTCACCGTGTCATCAACGCCCTGCTTCACCACCAGCTGGTGGCCCAGGATCCAAGCCGCAAGAAGTCCTACTGCATCGGCTCACGCATTTTCCAGATATCCTCCACCATCTATAACAAGCAGAGCCTGATACCCTACTTCTATCCGATCGCGGAAATCCTGAAAAACGAAATCCACAAGACCATCTTTCTGTGCGTGCCCATCGGCAACAAGGTAGTGGTGGTGTCCAAGATCGACGGTGCCAGTGGCGCAAGCTTCAACCTTTACGTCGGCAAGACCATGGCGTTGCACGAAGCCGCCAGTGGCAAGATCATCCTGGCGATGCGCGACGAGGACTCCTGGCAGGGCTATCTCGCCGACGAGCTTGGTCTTGCTCCCGAGAACAAGGGGGTGAAAGGCGTCATGGCGGAACTGGGGCGGGCCCATCGGCTCGGTTACGCCACCTCCAACGGCGCGCCTGAGCAGGGCGTCAGCTGCATCGCCGCACCGGTGCTCAACCTGCGCAACGAGCCCATCGCAGCGATCAGCGCCGCCATCAGCAGCGACACCCTGAGCCCCCAGGAGGCGCGCCGCTACTCCAAGAACCTGGTGCAGGCCGCGCGCCAGCTGTCGTCCCGCGTTGTCTGACGTCCCGCGTCATCGGGCATCCACGGCACCGCTGCCGCTGGATCGCCTGCCGCCCTTGAGTGCGCTGAAGGGATTCGAGGCCGCGGCGCGACTATCAAGCCTGCGCGCCGCAGCCGAGGAGCTGCACCTCTCCCACCCCGCCATCGCCAACCAGATACAGCGTCTGGAGCAGAGCCTGGGGACGAAACTGTTCGCCCGCCGGGGTCGGCATATCGAGCTCACCGAGTCCGGGCGACGTTTCTACCCTGTCGTGCGCGACGCCCTGGAAGCGCTGATCCTGGGCGCCGAAACACTGCGTCGCCAGCCCTGCCTTGAACCCCTGCGCGTGCAGGTCTACGTAACCACCTCGATCCGCTGGCTGGCCCCACGACTGGCACAATTTCACCAGCGCTATCCCGAGACCGAACTGAGGATAAAGACCTACAGCCTGGACTGGACCTTCGACAGCGCTCACGCCGATATCGCCATCCTCTTCCGTGATGGCCCTCTGCCCTCTCGACTTGACTGGACACCGCTGTTTCCCTCGACGCTGACCCCTGTGTGCAGCCCCTCGCTGGTGATGGGGCATTCGTTGCCGCTATCCCCCGAGGCGCTGCAGGCCTTCCCGCTGATCAGCGTCTACACCGAGAGCTGGAGCTGGCAGGGCTGGTTCGACACCCAGTCGCCTTCTGCCACACGGCCCGCGCCATCACGCGCCCTTCAGGTCGACACCCTGGCGGCGGCGCTCGAGATGGCCGCCCGAGGTGAAGGCGTCGCCCTGGTCAATGGCCCCTTCGCCGAGGATGACCTGGCCACGGGCCGGCTGATCAACCCGGCGGGCAAGGTACAGCCCGCCAGCGGCGAATGGGGCATCGCCTACCCCTCCCATCTGGCCGACGATCCGCGAGTTGAGGCCTTCAGCACCTGGCTGCTGAGTCAGCGGGGCTGAGTCGCCTTCACTCAACAAAAGTGACCAATCACCAAGAAAAGATGAATTGTCGTCTGCCCCCGCCGTGCCTAGCGTGAAGCCTACCTGCAGCATTTCATCCGCCCCCGCACAAGGATGTCACTGCAAGGTGATCGGCTCACCGGCATGAGATGACATCCCATGAACATCGGCTTTATCGGACTTGGCAACGTCGGCGGCAAGCTCGCCGGCAGCCTGCTGCGCAACGGCTATCACGTCACGATCCGCGACCTCGACCCCGAGGTCACCCGACGCTTCATCGACCAGGGCGCAGCCGCCGCCAGCAGCCCCAGAGCAGTGGCCGAGGCCAGCGACATGATCATCACCTGCCTGCCATCTCCTCGCGCCTGCAGCGCGGTAATGGAAGCCGAGGATGGGGTCATCGCCGGGCTGTCTGCCGACAAGGTGTGGCTGGAGATGAGCACCACCGATGCCCAGGAACTGGTACGCATCGCCGCCAGGGTCACCGCCACCGGCGCCCTCGCCATGGAGACACCGGTCTCCGGCGGCTGCCACCGCGCCGCCACCGGCAACATTTCGATCTTCGCCGGCGGTGATCGCGACACCTTTGAACGGGTGTTGCCGGTGCTGACCACCCTGGGGCGTCGGGTCCTGCACACCGGACCTCTGGGCACGGCCTCGGTGCTCAAGGTACTGACCAACTACCTCGCCACCGCCAACCTGTGTTCGGTGGCCGAGGCCTTGACCGTGGCTCGCAAGGCCGGCCTGGACATGAACACCACCTTCGAGGCCATCCGTATCTCCTCGGGCAATTCCTTTGTCCACGAGACCGAATCCCAGGTCATTCTCAACGGTAGCCGCGATATCAGCTTCACCATGGATCTGGTGCTCAAGGACGTGGGACTGTTCGATGCCCTGGCCAGAAGCCTCGAGGTGCCCCTCGAGATATCGCCGCTGCTGCTCGACATCTTTCAGGATGGCCAAGAGCGCTACGGCCCCCGTGAGTGGTCATCCAACATCATCCGGCGCCTTGAGGACGACTGCGACGTCGAGGTGCTCGGCGACGGCTTCCCCGCCGAACTGACCGACACCGAGCCGGAAGAGGTCGGCCATGAAGTGGTCGTGCGCGGCAGGTCCGGATAAAGGGCTGCCAGGCTGACCGCGACGGTATACGCCGGTCTTGATCATCATCCGAGCCAACGAGGACCTCGCCATGCACTACAGAGAACACTTCTTTATCGATGGCCGCTGGCACACGCCCAGCGACAGCGAGCGCTTTGGCATCCTCGACCCTGCCACCGAGAATCTGTGCGCCTCGGTGCCAAGAGCGCACCGAGCGGATATCGACGCCGCCGTCGAGGCGGCGCGGCGCGCTCTGCCCGACTGGTCGGCGACCCCCGCCGGGCAACGGCGCGAGATACTTCTCGCCGTCGCCGACGAGATGCAAAGGCGCCACGCAGACCTGGTCGAGGCGCACGTCATCACCCTGGGCTGCCCGGTCCAGATCACACCCGCCATGCACGTGGATGGCCCCATCGAAGGCATGCGCTACTACGCCGAGCGGGTCTTGCGTTCCGAAGAGATCGAACGCCGCAATGGCGTCGCCATCGTCCGCGAGCCGGTCGGCGTGTGCGCGCTGATCAACCCCTGGAACTACCCACTGCATCAGCTGGTCGGCAAGCTGGCCCCGGCCCTGGCGGCAGGCTGTACCGTGGTCACCAAGCCGGCCGAACAGACACCGCTGCAGGACTTCATCATGGCCGAGATCTTTCACAGCGTCGGCCTCCCCGCCGGGGTCTTCAACCTGGTGACGGGCTCCGGCAGCGAGATCGGCCCTCTGCTGGCGAGCCATCCCGAGGTCGACATGGTGTCCTTCACCGGCTCCACCCGCGCCGGTATCGAGGTGGCCATCAACGCCGCCGCCGGGGTCAAGCGAGTGTGTCAGGAGCTGGGGGGCAAGTCGCCGCTGATCATCACCGCGGACGCGGACCTGCCCCGGGCGGTGCGCTTCGGGGTGGAAAACGTGATGGCCAACAGTGGTCAGACCTGCGATGCCTTCACCCGCATGCTGATACCACGTTCACGTCTGGCCGACGCCGAACGCATCGCCCTGACGGTCGCCCGGGAGCAGGTGGCAGGTGACCCGACGGACTCCGCCACCACCATGGGGCCGTTGGTGTCCCGACGCCAGCGCGACAGCGTACGCCAGCACATTCAGCAGGGTATCGCCGAGGGAGCGCGCTTGATGCTGGGTGGTACCGAGGCCCCTGAGGGGCTGGAGCAGGGCTACTATGTTCGCCCCACCCTCTTCAGCGACGTCAGCAACCACATGGCGATCGCACGCTCAGAAATCTTCGGCCCGGTGCTGTGCCTGATTCCCTACGACGACCTGGAACAGGCCATCGAGATCGCCAACGACACGCCCTATGGGCTGTCTTCCGCCGTCTACGCCGCCAGCGCCGAAGCCGCCCTGCCCATCGCCCGCCGGCTCAAGGCCGGCCAGTGCTACCTGCAAGGGGCGGACTTTTCCTTCGATGCCCCCTTCGGCGGCTACGGCCAATCCGGCAACGGTCGTGAATGGGGCGAAGAGGGCCTGGAGGAATATCTGGAAACCAAGGCCATTCTGGGGGGTTGAGGGCTTATCACTACGCCTCTCTCTGAAAAAGATCTGAACAAGACTTTGCTCAAACTTCTGACATTTGGTCAGGTTTCCACCCAATCGACTCCGTAGCCGTACATGCCAGCCATTAGCCGCCAGGATGATTGCCATCTCCTTCCATTACTGGCTCTCGCCAGTCGGCGGCTGATATCCCATGAACCACCAGCACGACCTCAGCTACAAACTGCTGTTCAGCGAACCTAGAGTCATTCGAGACCTCCTGACAGGCTTCATCAAGGAGGAATGGATAGCGCATCTCGACCTCGACTCACTGGAGAAGGTCAGCAGCAGCTTTGTCAGCGACGACCTGCGCGATCGGGAGTCCGACGTCATCTGGCGCGCACGCTTCGGCGATGACTGGATCTACGTCTATCTGTTGATCGAATTCCAGAGCACCATCGATCCCTTCATGGCGCTGCGCATCATGACCTACGTGGGCCTCCTGTATCAGGACCTGATCAAGCAGCAGAAGCTCTCGCCCCACGCCAGGTTGCCCCCGGTGCTGCCCGTCGTGCTCTACAATGGAGAGAAGCGTTGGAACGCCGCCGTCGACGTATCGGACCTCGTTCAGAGCGTGCCCAGGGAGCTGGAGCGATACCGCCCACGAATGCCCTATCTTCTGCTGGACGAAGGCGCCATCGTGGACTCGGAGCATTGGTCGCCAGAGGCACGCAACGTGGTAGCCGCCATATTTCGACTGGAACACCACCGTGGCACCAGGGAGGCGGTCGAACTGATCGGGTTGCTGGCAAGATGGCTCGAAGCGCCAGACCAGACTCGTCTGCGCCGTCACTTCGCCATCTGGATCAAGCGCGTGCTGCTGCCCAACTGGATACCCGAGAGCGAAGGAACCGAGTGGCAGAATCTCAACGAACTCAATGAGGTACACAACATGCTTGCCGAGCGTGCAAAACGATGGCCCGAGCAGTGGAAGCAACAGGGTCTTGAAGAAGGCCGCCAGGAAGGCCGCAAGCAAGGACGTCAGGAAGGACTGCAGGAGGGCGAACAAAAGGGCGAACAGAAAGGTGAACAGAAGGCTCGCCTGGAGGTCGCCCGCAACATGATCGAGCGGACTCAGCTGGACGACCAGACGGTGGCGGATCTGTCGGGGCTGGACATCGCGCAGGTGAGGACGCTGAGAGACGAACTCAAACGCTAGGTGTGAAAACCCGCCAGGTTGTTCACGGAACGGGCCAGCCGGCCAACGCGAGACTGATCATTCAGGAAGGCATGTGGTCGGTGCCAGTTGTCCTGATGAAGCCAGGCGCGCAGCTGCTGGCCTCACTCCTCCGAGCTCCGTAAAACCAGGGATAGGCCCACTCGCGCTTGAGAATACGTGCCACCGTGCTTTAGGCGCTGTCCGAAAAGTCGACGAGCGAAGGTTAGACAAGGCAAAAATCGGTGAGAAAGCGCAGTTTACGGGGTGTAAATGAGCATTTTGACCGGGCTGGCGCACCAGCCGATTTTTAACGCCGTATTACCGAGCGCAGGCACTTTTCAGACAAGCCCTAGCCAATCCCCAGCGCCTGGGCAATCTGCCAATAGGTCTAGCGTTGCCGGCGGCGCTCGGCGATCTGTTCCACCGGCGTTGCGTCTGATGCCAAAGCACTTCGAGCAGAGCGTGCGCGGACGCAGTTTCCGAGTACACCACCTTCAATGCGGTTTTTCCAAGAACCGAGGTTCATCCGCGACCCGACACCTAGCGCCTGTTGCGGCCCTTCCATGTATCCAGCCATCGGCGTAGACGGTGCCAACGGTAATTTACAGCTTCACCAGCACTATCGAGGCCACCTTCAACTTCCTCCATCACCGGGTCGAGATGGCGCCGCCTGAAGCGCACCCAGGCTCGCCATAAGAAAGCGACAGCGCTTCCCATCAGCACCAGAAAACCGTATGTAAACCAATTGAATGGCTTGTCATTCGGGCCTTCGACCGACTCAATCGAGACAGCATTAGGAAAGATGGAAAAGAATTGGTTGCGCCAACCGTAATGCATGATGGAAACCCATTGAGGATCCGCCCGTGTCGAAATCCGGTCACTGGCCTCCGTATAAAGATTTGCGGTATCGAACTTGAAGTAAGGTGGCCAGCTCCAGCCGGTATCCTCATTGCGATAGACGATCGCTTTACCACTGGGGAAAACTGCTTGTATGAACTGAACATCACGATTTTCCAGCGTATTGGTCAAATCATCCGGATCAGACCAAAAGATGCGCGTCCAATCGTTGATATCCTGTCGCTTCTCGTAGGTATCGACGATACGAACGACGTCATACTGGGGAAGGCTATAATGCATGACCGCTCCGACCATCAGCCAGAAAACACCCCAGAAACTCCACTTCACGATTGCCATTGACTGCCCCCTAGAAAAAATTGATAACAAACACCAAAACAGTCATCAACGTGACGGGAAAGATATAAATCAAGGATATCAATATAGGCCGCCAGCGGCGACGATACCGACGCGTCGATCTGCGCACAAAGACTCTCTCGTCACCCGCTGAAGAACGCCTTTCCCATTCATCTTCAAGCCCCTTGCGCCAACGAAAAAAAAGGTAAATATTGACAATGATATAACAGATCGTCATAAGAACCATGACGACCAGGATCAGGCGAGCAAAAGCAATCACGCATTATTCCTTGTTACTGCCAAATAGCATGGCGCGAGCGGAGTCTTTATCGGAGATATACTCACGAACGATAGCATCGACGGAAAAATCTCTGACCTCACGCGGCCAGCTTCGGTAGCGGCGATAGAACTCATCCTTGTGACAGATGTAGAGCTGTAGAACGTCATTCGGAACCAGTTCCGCCAGCAGCATATTGACCAGATCCTTCACCGGCGTGTCAGCAGCACGAAGGGTGGCAAAGTAGGCGGGATGACTTATGCCGACCTTTGGCCTTGTTCCACCGGCCTCTGCCCACCGGACAATGGACGCCAGCCCTTCATACTCCATGGGTAGTGAGACACCACTGCGGGCCGCAAGACGACGTAGTCGAGACCCGGCATGTCCAGTTGAATCAACAGACTTTTTCGCCAACTCCAGACCAAGCATAAGGTCCAGCTTTCGGCGCAGGACAGCAACACCCTCATCGCCTGGAAACTTGACGACAGTCTCGACAAGCTCGTTGTCACTCAAAAAACGGGCCACATCACGTCGATCATCGAGCAGCATTACAAGCGCCGACGGCAGCTGGCGCCGGTACTTCTCTTCGCGCACGACAACACTCGGCTTCTCCATATCTTGAAAGATATACAGACCGCCAAACAAAGACGTCCAGAAATTCCTCTGCTCGAAGACAGCATGCTGGAGCTGGACCGGGTTCCGCGTGACATCACCAGTACAACGAGCAACATCGATCATTTCGTTGATCAGTTGTTCATTGAACCAGCCATCCTTCTCATCGTGGAAACGATCCACCAGCCTGGCAAGGTGGCCTGCCTTGGCAATGGTGCCATTCGTCGTGTCCGCAACCACCTTGATTTGACGAATATCGAAAAGGTCCCGGGGGCTCTCGACACTGAAAACAGAATTCTCCAATTCACCGGCTATGGCGTCGGTCGCTGTCAAGGCAAATAGTTGTCGTTCGTTCTCTCTGATAAATCGGTTCAAGATTTGTCGACTGGTGGAAAAATGGGCGTTGAGCAAGGGGCATCGGCCTTGTTCGTTACTCAATAGAATGAATTGACGATTGACTCCGCCATGATTCAAGTACTGATGATCACCCAACTCTGAACCAACTTCCGGGGAATACCCGGAAACATCAACATGAAACTCGGAAAGCTGGGTGGTCGCACCAGTCAGGTGCTCGAGTGCTCTGTTATAGCGATCCACCAACACAGGCGAGTCGACGTGGAAAAGATTGGAATACATCAGACCACTTTCGATCAGCCGCTGCATAGGATCACCCTCTGCCATCCTGGAAGCGACGCTGAGCTTCGTGACGACGTTCCATATCACGTACCAACGCATCAATCGCTGCTTCATCGGAGCTTCCTGCATAGCGAAACTCGCTGTCGGCGTAGCGATTGATTTCCTGAAGGACCATGTTTGAAGTGATCGGGACACGAAGCTCTGAAATCATCGCCTTCTTCGTTTCATAGTCCTTGGCCAGAAAGACATCCGGAACCTCCATCCACTCATCAGGTATATCGAAATCCATCGAGCGAACTTTAACCGCGTCGCTTATGTTTTTTATTGCGCGGCCGGTAAATCTCTCATCAACCTGTTGAATCTCCTTCAGATATGTCCCCAAAGCAGCAACTGAATCAATATCGCCGAATTTCTCGAAAACTCGTTCAAGAACCTCTTTCAGGCGTGGCTCAGCAGGCCTATTGTAGGAAGAAAAGGATTGAGCGATTGCTTGCTTTATGCTCTGAGAAGAATAGAGTTCGTGCTTTCCGAGTGGGATACCATGGTGACTGCCCAGCAAAAGATGCAGAATATCGATATAGTCCTCTCTGGTTTTTGGTCCATCAACCAGAAATCTGGCACCCGCCCGCTGGCGAAGAGCGTCGTCGACATTTTCCGGATAGTTCGAAAACATTCCGAAAGTACAATTCCCTCTTACCACGGTATTGGCGCCGGCAAATGCCTCCATCAACACGGCAGTCACCTCCTGCTGCCCGGCGGAGGACTGACGGTCACCGCGTTTTCCAGCAATCTGGTCGATATCATCAATAGTTCCAAATCCTATCACCGAAGGATCCATGACATGATGAATGAAGGCCTTGGCGTTCTGTCCCGACTTGCCTTGATAACTGTCAATATTGTCAACACCGAAGTTCTGGTAGCGGAAGGGGTAACCCGCCACTTGACAGTAGTCATGAATCAATCCCGCCATCATCTGGATCAGAGTGGTCTTGCCGGTGCCTGGTTTACCGTCCCCCATGAAGGTGAAGATAAAACCTCCCAGCTCGGCGAAGGGGTTCATGCGACGTTCAAAGTCGTACGCCATCACCATACGGGCAAGCCTCTGCGCCTGGTGCTTGGCGATATGATTTCCGATGACCTCTTCAGGTCGCTTGAACACCATGTTCAAATTACTGGATCCACCTCGACGCGCCGGCTCGAAACCTCTCAATGTGAGCCTATCTGCCTCTACTCTCCATACGCTGGCGGTGAAGGATCCCAGTCGCGGAGCGTTCTCTGCTCTTAGAACCACCTTCTCCAACAACTGTTCGGTCCAGGCAAGCAGGGCGGCAACAAGGTGAACGTCATCGCTGGCATGTAAAGCGACAATCTGATCCAGTTCCCACAAGACACCATGAAGAGCCAGTTGAGCGTTGTCAGTAACCAGTTCTTGTAACTCGCCCACCTCAACCTGTGTCTCGCTGCCATGATCGAGCAATAGCCATGCCAAGGCGTTGGCAAGAACATGGGTGGAGATCAGCGCCTCGGCGGCAAGCAGCTCCGTGAACTCGGTACGCCGCGATGAAGCCAGTGAGCCAGAGAGATTGGCCTGTTTAAGCTCCAGCAACCCATTGCGCTTGGCCCAGCATTCGCCAATCGCCAGAGCAATCGCGATGGATCGCCGGAGGCCATGCTGGACGGTCGCCTGGAGCGGAGACATCAATGGGTCTCCTCCTTTGCTTGTCGCTATCCGTTCGCCCAAGTGCACTCCATCCGGGCGCCCCGTGGAGCGTGTGGCGAGCCCCGGCGTGGTCGATCGAAGCCTGCGAGTACGACCTATACCTGGAGATATTTCTTTCTCGTCAAGCGTAAGCTGCTGCCGTGGGCGGGCGATACGGGGACTGTGATCAAAGCCCTCCAGCATCCTTTCAGCCGCAGCGTAGTGCCTCTGGATATCATCTTCGCGCAGTTCCATCTGATCGCTGTCAAGACTCATGAATCCCTCGCTACCGGGCCTTCCTGCCACGGTTATCTATTGTTGCTTCGCACCTCAGGACGGCGCCATCATCGTGTTATAAGTGCAGCACCTGTCCCGATGGGCTGACCACAAACTTCTGCACATCGGCAAACCCGGAGGGGGCCAGCTCAGCCAGAACCTGATACGGACGCTGAGGCAAAATGATGGAGCGTAACGTACGAGTAGCTCCGGAATGACCTGCACCATCAGAGAAGGGGTCCAGGGCAAAGATTTCGCGCTCGACCTTACTGAACCATCCACTACGTTCTTCTTGCGTCCCATCACTATCGAGCTCCTCCTGGGTCCAGGCCAAGGCCCAATCGTCCTCTCCCCCTGGACAGGCCTGCTCGAGAATCTGCCGCAACGGTCCGGCCTGCTCGGTATAGGAGGACGAGTACATGGGCCCAATGTGATAGCGGTGGAGCCGTTTTGGATGAACGTCATCGAAGTCCGCATCCAACCCACGGGCAATGGTCAGCAATGTCAGTCCAGCAAGGGACTGGGCCATCAGGTGAGCCTGGACAGCTGGCCAACGGTATTCGTCTTTTGGCAGAGGGGCAGAACCACTGTCATCGACCTCCATCAAGTAGATGACAGGTAGATTGACCTGGCTGTCGTAGACAGCCCAATGGATGAAAAAACGCCTTCGCCCACCGTCACTGTCCAGCATCTCGCACTGAGGGTCATTTTGAATCCAGAAAAGAACGCCTCGAGAGATTTGCTCGTAATAGAGTCGCTGGGACATGGCATACTGAAGTCGGGTAGGCGAACGGCACTCACCAAGGATGGTGCGAATCATCTGAGCCTTGAGTTCGCGTGTACTTGGCATATTTGTCAGATGGCGTGAAGCTTGCTGAGCGTCATTAGCCATACGCATCAACTCGCTGGCGACCGGAAAGCCACTCTCGCGTCTGTCCACGGTGAGGCTACCGAGACTACGGGAGGGGGTTTGCCCCACCATCAAATACTTGGTGCTCAACGCGTCAAAGGTAAAATCAAGGCGCTTCAGATAATCCGTCAGTGCTCTTGCATCTATGCGGTTCAGTTGATCGCTGGCATGCATGGCTGCCGCCACTCTCTCGAGCCGCTGGAGGATCTCGCTGAATCTCCGAAAGTAATGACGCGAAGCATACACGTCAGCTAACTCAAGATGATCACAATCTGACGAATCCATCGCACCCTCTTTTCGGCGAGTACCGGCTAGCACATCATTTTCATTCAACGATGACATCATTCACCGAATGATCGCCCCCAGAAGGAAGCTGGTATAGAACCTCTACCTATCACGTCTCGAGTGATGGGGAACCTGCCCCTCAACGCCCATACAGATTCTTGTCATGTTTCTCGACGATCTTTGAAAATCTTCGAGCAAAGCGCTCGTCAGCGCGGGCCTTTTTCTCCAAGACGTCTCTTGCATACACCATCTGGCCTTCATGTGCTTCGAGCATATCGGCCATGCGCTGGTTGGTTGCACTGCCGATGCCCGCCATCGCAGTCTGAGCTTCCTGGTCTGTCTGCGAGCCAATTTCGTTGATCCTGTGCGCTACGTCCTGCTGCTGAGCCGTCTTCAACGACTTACTCAGGGCGTCATATAGCACAACTCTTTGCTGAGTATCTGTCTGGAGCTTGTTGATCAGCACCTTTTGAGTCGCTGCCTGATTCTGAAGACTGTCCAACCAGGTTTTCCCCTTCTCGATGTAGCGCTCGAGCGTTTGCGAGCGGGAGATGCTGACCTGCTCATCCTGGACCAGCGCGTTGTAGCGTGTATTCGTGTCTGCAAGCTCGGTTTCCAGGCGAGTACGCTGTGCTGCATCCTGCTCCACGGATATCTTGCTCTCCAGATCGATGAGCTGTGGGTCAAGTGCCTCTATTTCGGCTCTCAGCGACTCAAGCTCTGCTACCGCTGCCTCTCTATCACCCAGCGATCGTTCCAGATTCTTCTGGACCTTTTCCTGCTGGCTCTCGAGCTCCTGTAATTGGCCATCCAGAAGTTTTACGATGATGTCGGATTTGGCGATAAGGTCCTGCAGCTTTTCGTCTATGCTTGCGCTCTTCATTCGCTCCTGGCGCATGGACTCAGCCTTTCCCTTACTAAAGATTCCGACGAACTTCTCCATACTGGACTTGTTGCGCATTTCGTCAAAATCTTTGGAAAATCCGGCTGTAGTGTCATCAAGCCCCATGATCAACTCTGCGATATTGGCGTTCATGGTCTCGGTGTGGGCATGAACGTCATCCAAGGTAGCAACTTCGATGTTGAAGCCTACTGAGTCTCCTGCATCTGCGCGGGCACGAGCGGCTTCAACACTGGCAGTGACCTCGGCAATTTTTCGCTGCGACTCTTTTACCTTGTTGCTCGATTCTTCAATCATGGTATCGAAATGGGATTTCTTCATTTTTTCGATATTTCCCTGTGATCTGTCCGGATAAAAGGCATCTAGCGCGACCCAAATCCTAACCTTGACTGCGCCTATACCGCTTTTGAGTTATACAGCAACCAAAACGCCACATTTTTTCGAGAAAACCATGTGTCCTGTGATATACCTGCACACCTTCAGTCAGGACGACTTTCTCTCCCATCCTATTCCCACGTCTTGAATAAAAGTACACGTAAACTTTGCAATATCAGCGATACCTTCTTCAAAGCATCGCCTAATCCCGGATGTGGCAAACCTGTAAGATTTCACCCATAAACATACAAAAAACACATGATTTACCATCATGACTGGCCATTGCCAACTGCCACACACAACAACAATGATTCGTGAATGGTGAGCGGGAACCAGAAGAGACAAACAAACATCAGGTCAATCTCGCCACCAAGAACAATGCGCCATCGAGAAAGCCATACAACTTCATGATGTGGATCAAGAAGTAAAACCATCTCCTACAGCCTAACCAGGGCAATCAATGCTCAATATCGAGTCCTCCTGATAGGCTTCATCTACAATGGAGAGAAACGTTGGAACGCCGCCGTCGACGTATCGGACCTCGTTCAAAGCGTGCCCAGGGAGCTGGAGCGATACCGCCCACGAATGCCCTATCTTCTGCTGGACGGAGGCGCCATCGTGGACTCAGAGCACTGGTCGCCAGAGGCCCGCAGCGTGGTGGCCGCCATATTTCGTCTGGAACACCACCGAGGCTCCAGGGAGGCGGTCGAACTGATCGGGCTACTGGCAAGACGGCTCGAAGCGCCGGACCAGACTCGTCTGCGCCGTCACTTCGCCATCTGGATCAAGCGCGTGCTGCTGCCCAATTGGATACCCGAGAGCGAAGGAACCGAGTGGCAGAATCTTAACGAACTCAATGAGGTACACAACATGCTGGCCGAGCGTGCAAAACGATGGTCCGAGCAGTGGAAGCAACAGGGTCTTGAAGAAGGCCTCAAGCAAGGACGTGAGGAAGGCCGCAAGGAAGGACGTGAGGAAGGCCGCAAGGAAGGACGTGAGGAAGGCCGCAAGCAAGGACGTCAGGAAGGCCTGCTGGAAAGCGAACAGAAGGGCGAACAGAAGGCTCGTCTGGAGGTCGCCCGCAACATGATCGAGCGGACTCAGCTAGATGACCAGACGGTGGCGGATCTGTCGGGGCTGGACATCGCGCAGGTCAGGACGCTGAGAGACGAACTCAAGCGCTAGGGCTTGTCTGAAAAGTGCCTGCGCTCGGTAATACGGCGTTAAAAATCGGATCAAAATGCTCATTTACACCCCGTAAACTGCGCTTTCTCACCGATTTTTGCCTTGTCTAACCTTCGCTCGTCGACTTTTCGGACAGCGCCTAGGACTTGTACGAAAAGTGCCTGCGCAGGTGCCGAACGCCTGAAGTACACCCGCGCTGCCGGGCACGACACCATGATTCACCCACGCACAAAAAAACCGCCTCGATGGGCGGTTTTGATGTTGCAGCAAGTCGTTGAACCATAACCATCTTTTAGATGGTGCCGGCACCAGGAGTCGAACCCGGGACCTACTGATTACAAGTCACACCACCAAAAACCGTTAAAAATCAGTGCATTACGCCTGGCGTAAGGCTTCGTGAAATGCGTATAGGGACAGCCTGGGAGATCAGGAGTTATCACCAGCATCACACGGCATCATCGAGTAGCTATTGAAGAGGACGAGGCCCCAGCTGTCAACCTGCATCAGGGCGGACTAATTCAGACGATCGTATAATGCAGGTGAGTTGACGGGTTGTGCGGCCACCCCTGATGTCTCTACCTGATGCCAAAAGCCCTTCGCCACTCCCTGGGACTCACGCGGAAACGTTGCTGGAAGTGCTGTCTGAGCGAGGTCGCCGTGTTAAAGCCACTGCACTCTGCCACCTGGTCGATCGGCAAGGTCGTAGTTTCCAGCAGCTCACAGCTTCGCCTCAGGCGCTCGTTGATCAACCACTCCCCCACCGTCATGCCAGTGGCGCGGTGAAAGTGGCGGGTGAAGGAGCGACGACTCATGTTGGTGCGAGCGGCCAGTGCATCGATGCTGTGCGATTCCGCCAAGTGTGTGCGCAGGTAGTCGAGCAGTAGGTTGATCTGGGAGTCTTGGGTGGAGGCGGCCATCGGCTGCTCGATAAACTGCGCCTGCCCTCCCTCCCGGTGGGGCGGCACCACCAGCAGCCGGGCCAGTTGGTTAGCGACCCGAGCCCCATGGTACTCGCGCACCAGGAACAGGCAGCAGTCCAGCCCGGCGGCCGTCCCAGCAGAGGTCACCAGGCGATCGTCTTCCACATAGAGGGCATTGGTATCCAGCGCGATGGCGGGGAATCGGTGGCTGAAATCTTCCTCGGCCAGCCAGTGGGTCGAGGCCCGCCGACCATCCAGCAGCCCCGCATAGGCCAGGGCATAGGCCCCATAGCAGAGCCCTACCACATGGGCGCCCCTCTCATGGCAGCGTACCAGGGCCTCGAGCAACTCCGGCGCCGGTGGCTCACCCAGGTCGTGCCAGCCGGGAACCACAGCGATATCCACCTTCTCCAGCAGCTCAAGACCACCATCGGGACGCACCGTCATGGCTCGCTCGGCTTCTAGCTGTTGTCCCGTCGGTGCCACGATGCACAGATCGAACAGGGGTCCCTCGGGGGACGGCGTGCCAAATACCATATAGGGTACCGAGAAATGGAAGGGGCTGAAGTGCGGATAGAGAATCAGCCCCACGCGGGGAAGCGACATAATGCCTCTCTTGGCCCAATTCTTTCGATTATTGTCTCCTGGGCCGATTATCTGGCCAAGCAGATTCTCCTACAGTGTGCTCCATCCAACACCATACGCGGAGAACCTCGATGTCATTCAAGACGCTTGTCAGCCCCCTGCTTCTGGCCGCCGCCCTCGCCAGCGGCGCGTCCTACGCCGCACCGCTAGCAGAGGACACAACCCTGCAGGTGCAACATATCCGCAATGCCACGGTGAAGATCACCTATGGTGAGACCACCTTCCTGATCGATCCCATGCTGGCCGAAAAGGGTGCCTATCCCGGCTTCGATGGCACCTATCGCAGTGAGCTACGCAACCCCCTGGTGGAGTTGCCGATGTCAGTGCAGGAGGTGATCGATGGCGTAGACGCGGTCATCGTCACTCACACCCACCTGGATCACTGGGATGATGCTGCCCAGGCCCTGCTGCCCAAGGATATCCCGCTGTTCGCCCAACACCAGTCCGATGCCGAACTGATTCGCTCACAAGGCTTCGAGGACGTGCGAGTCCTGGATGGCACTGCCGAGTTCGGCGGGGTCGATCTACACCGCACTGGCGGCCAGCACGGCTCCGACGCCATCTATTCCGTCCCCGAGCTTGCGGAGGCACTCGGCGAAATAATGGGCGTGGTCTTCGAGGCACCAGACAGCCAGACCACCTATGTGGTCGGGGATACGGTCTGGCGTGACGAGGTCGACCAGGCGCTAGAGCGCTACCTGCCCGAGGTAATCGTGCTGAATGCTGGTGCAGCCGAATTCACCGGCTTCGAGAACGACCCGATCATCATGGGCAAGGAAGACACTCTGCGCGCCTATCAAGCGGCTCCAAATGCCACCATCATCGCGGTGCATATGGACGCGGTGAATCACATGACCCTGACCCGTGAGGAACTGGGTGAGTACGTGGAAGATAATGACATTGCAGATCGCGTGCTTATTCCTGCCGACGGCGAAGTTGTGTCGTTCTAGCCAGCCATCGGAACAAGAGAAGCTCTCGTCCAACATATCGGTAGGTTTCCACCCAGCCCCTGGCAGCACCAGGGGCTGGGTTAAAGTACAAGGCAGGCCTTGACATCAAGTGCCCTAGACACGCCCCTCGATGGCGCTGCGCAGGCTGCCGATATCGACCTCGACATACTCCAGCGTCGTGCTGATGTTGCTGTGGCCAAGCAGCGCCTTGACGATGTGTAGGTTGCGGTCCGGTTCCTTCATCAACTCAGTGCCCAGGGTATGCCGGAATCGGTGTGGACTCATCTGGTAGCCGCAAATCTGTGAGAGCTTCTGATAGAAGCTCTCCACCTGCCAGGAGTCCATCGTCTCCATTCGGTGCCGAACGCTGAATCGGTTCACATTGAAGAGCTGCTCGCCACGCTGGATACCCACCATCTTGGCCGAGTTCATCAAGTTCTCTAGGTGCGGGTAGAGAGCATTGGAGATAGGGACAAAGTGTTCGCGGTTGTTCTTGGCCCCCTGCCAGGTAGCGGTGAGCACGCGACTTTTAAGGTTGATATCCTCAGGCTTCATCAGCAACAGCTGAGTCAGACGGATGCCCGTATGGTAGAACGTCTCGAACACGATCTCCCAAAACCAGACAGGGTGAAGTACTGAGGGCTTTTTTCGGTACCACTCCATCTTTTTATACAGGCCAATAGCTTCACGTGCCATTTCGACCTGCCTCTTGCTAAGGGTCTTCTTTCTCTTTTTGGGAGAGCTGACCTCCATCTTGGCAAAAGGATTGAACGAGATGTCGATCAAGGCGTGATCGATCGCATGCTTGAAGAGGATTCGGTTGTGCCGGCAGTAGTTATTCCAACTTGAGTGTGCGAGGTTTCTACCCTCCTCCGAGAAGCAGAACTCCCTCCACTCCCTGACATCATCACGGGTCACCTCCGCAGGCAGCTTATCCTGGCCCACGAACCTCCGGAATAGCTTCACCGGAACGCTATAGGAAATGCGACTTCTTTCGGTCAGCCAGCGCTCAGAAAAATAGGATTGCAGCAAGTCATCAAAGGTAAATGTTTTCATTCTTCAGGCTTCCCATCAATCAGGTCAATAAAGGGGTTATCAAAAACCTCCTTACCCTCCTCCATCAGGTCATCCTTACCCACAAGATACCCAGAAAGCGTGCTCGACTTCTTGTTTGGACCGACCACCCTTACCTTGTGAAAACTTCCGCCATCCTTGTTTTTCTTGTGCAGCTTCAGCTTCTGGAATGAATCCTGAACTTCTTTCCAGCCTTTCTCTTCTCCGCTCACCTCCTGACAATAGCGCTTGAACACCTTGGGGCTGACCACCATCAACATCCCATCCACGGCATGCACCAGAGCCTTGGAGTCGTTCATCAATATCTTGTGGGTTTTCAACCCGCCTCGCAGCCAGGCGAGAAACTCTTCCCCGGATGACGACTGTCCAGGCGATGCCTGACCCGTAAGGTTCTCGACATCCTCATCAGGATTACGACTTGGCTGCGGCTCCAAATCTGGCGCTTCTTTCTCATCGCCGCCTGTTGCAATATCAAGAATGGAGGCTTCCAGATCATCCTGGATTTCCTCAGTGCGACTCGACTCAGCCATCTCACTTGAAGTTTCTGGAGTTGCAGGCTTGTCACCTGGCTCCTGATCTTTACGATGTTGCCTAGCTGGCTGACTACCTTCACCACTCTCACCGACGTCAATGATCTCGACACTCCCCGAGAAAATCTCAGGCTCCTCATCACCGCTCCAAACGAGCGATTTATGAACCTTGAGCATGGAAAGATTGGTCTGCCACTCTCCCACCTCGACCCTGCACTTCCAGACCGAACGCCCCTCCGGGTTCTCTATAATCAGGCCATGGGACTGCATTTCGTCATAGAGGCGAGACTCATTGGATGGCACGCCATCGATGCCATGGGAAAGGAGGTAGCTCTTGATTTCTCGTGGCACCAGCGGCGTCACTAGCCACAGCGCCTCGGGAGTGACAAACCCCTGAGCGCCTTTTTCATTCAGGCGGATCTTTTCTGTCACGATGTGGCGAATAGCACCTTTGAGCTTGCTCTGCAGGGATTCCCGGGGTGCCTTGTCGATATTGGAAACCTTGCCACCCAACGACTTGGCCACGCTAGCCCTGTCAGCCTGACTGACAATCTCACCGACAACCCCGGAGCGCTCCGAGTGGCCACTGATCGCGTACATCACCAGGCCAAACAGCTCCGGCTGGCTTTTCAACCACTCAAGCCCGGCATTGCCCATCACCTCCTTGCACAAGAGGGGGTTGGCCGCAGCGTGAAGGAAGTAGTCTCGCCCCTTGATATAGCGAACGCGATACTGGTCGGGAATGATGCCCTCCCACAGGCACCACCTTCGGCCGGATTTCAGGTGTATATCGACGTCGACGATGACCTTGGCGATATCGTGTAGCAAGCAAGCATAGATGACCGCCACGCTCCACAGCTCACCGGTAGAGGACTGCTTTTCGGGCGACTTTTTCGGAGGGAGTAGGTGCTGTCGTCGGATCCTGAGGCCAAACACACAGGTCTCGAGGCCGTGATCCAGCATTCCACCCGGGTAGCTATGGTGGTGTGATTCCGAGGCTGGCAGCAGCTGGACACGCTCTGCGTATCGTTGCAGAGGCTCTTTGACGTAGGCCTCAAACACCGGTGCAGTCAGCGATGTGCTTTCCTGAATCGCTCTGATCAGCTGCTGTCGATAGGGCGTGGCTAGAAGCTCAGCGCCGGTACGCGGGCTTTCCCATCCGGCGTCATCCTGGACGCTGTCGCTGTCGGTCGCGCTGCGGCGGCCGCGTAGAATGTTGAGAATCCGCAATGCTCGCTCCTCTGGATGCAGTCCGTGCATCACAACGCTGGGCCTTGACGGGCACCAGCAGAAACGTTAAATGCGATGAGAGAGGTTTACTCCGGGGCACTCCTTGCCCTGGTGCAATAGCTATGGGATGCAAACCAAGCGCAGATGATTGTATTGATCAGGAAATTTATTTCATTGAGAACATCCGCATATACTTTCTGAGAAGATTCTTAATTTATCTGTATCACCTAACTTACAACCAAAGTCGCATCAGTGAGTTACTCCCTACTGCAGCCACAAAAAGCCCCCTCCGAAGAGGGGGCATAGGTTGGGTATCGATCAGCTGACCAGCTGTCTGGCCAGGGCCATCTCCACGGAGTCTCCGTCCGTATTGAGGGCATCCAGGCCCGACTCGGGCACGTCTCCCGACGTGCTCTGGGCCACGGCGATCTTCTTGGCCATCAGCGACAGGCAGGCGATCTGCGACGATCCGGCATAGCCGAGGTAGAGCACCTTCACCGGCTGCCGCTGGCCGATCCGCCAGGAGCGGCGGGCGGCTTGCTGCAGGGTGTAGACGTTCCAGCCCGTCTGCATGAAGACGATGGTGGGGAAGTCCAGCAGGTCGAGCCCGGTCTTCACCAGGTCCGGATTGGTGATCAGCACGTCGACACCGCGGTCGACCTGATCGGCAATCCAGTCCTCGCGTCTCTGGGTCTCCACGCTGGAGCGCAGCACCGCGACCTTGAAGCCGGCCTGGGTGAGCACCGCCTTGAGTCGGCTGCTGGTATCGCGCTTGCCGGTGTAGGTCGTGTAGACCAGCACCTTGCGACCCTCCGCCTTCTCTCGCCGGCAGATCTCCACCAGCTCGCGCTCCTTGGGCATCGGCTGCTGCTCGCCGTAGAGGCTCTTCACGAACGCCAGCAGGCTGCCCGAGCGCGGATGCTTGGCCGTCTCCGGTCGGAAGCAGCAGTCCGGCCAGGCCAGCAGCGCATTGAGCACCACGCCCAGCAGGGTGGTGTCCTTGCGTGCCAACGCCTGTCTGAGCTCAGCGGTCAGTTGACCCTCGAGCCGCCGGTAGGCAAAGGCCTGCTCGTCGTCCATCGGCACTTCGATGAACTCTTCATCGTAGGGCGGCAACACGTTGCCACCGATGTCCTTGAGCTTGAGGAAGACGGTGAAGGGCAGCACGTAGCGCATGATCCCCTTGGGGCCGAAGCCCGGGGCCTTGACGGTGCGCACCGACAGCTTCTTGCCTCGCGCTGTCTTGTGCGACTCGCCATCGCGCTCGGTGTAGATGTCCTTCAACACCCCGTGGTCACGCAGGAACGACATGGCCGCAGGCCCCATCGATCCGCGCCCGTTGGGGCGATAGCCGTCTTCGAGCATCTTCGGCGTGAGGATGCGGAACAGCAGGTGGAACAGGTCGTCGGCATAGCCGCCCATCAGGGTGCCGGTCAGCAGCAGCGACTTGCGCGCCTTGGCTGCCAGCACGCCCATGGCCTGGCCCTGGGCCGACCCGGCGTTCTTGTATTCATGGCCCTCGTCCACGATCAGCAGATCGAAGGTGTGATCCGGCAGCTGCCGCTTGATGAACTCGGTCGGCTGATAGCCGCCTTCACCGAAACCGAACTCCATAGCGGCCATGGCCCGCTCCATACGGGCCGCCTGTCGGTCGGAGAACACCAGCTCCCCGTTCTCATCCATGAGGTTGATGAACTCGTGGATGTTGTCACCCAGCTGCGTGGCCAGGAATTCCTCGCCAAACTGCTGCACCAGGCGCTCCGAGGAGACCTTGCCGATGGTAGGCAGCTTGCGCAGCGCCTTGAGCACCAGGTCGCGCTGCAGGCTGCCCGTCGCCCGCTGCGGCCGCATCAGCGTCCAGAGAGGGCTGTGACAGTGCCGGCACTTGTGGCGCCGCTCCTCACGGAGAAACTGCGACAGCGATACCGCTTCGTTGTCGCAGTCGACCACCGTGTCGCCACACTGAGGACAGGCCGCCAGCTCGCCGCCCGGCACGCGCTTGCGAGCGGCAACGGGTCGCCAGTGGAAGCCCATGCGCATGCGCACACGCCCCAGGATGAAGAACTCCGGCCGCCCATCGGACGGCTGGCCCAGGGCCTCACGGAGCTTGAGCAGCTTGACCAGGGTATCCGGGCCGTTCAGCACCCAGACCCTGGCCTGATTGACTGTCTCCAGGATCTCCCGCCGCCACTTGTAGACCAGGTGGGGCGGTGCGATCACCAAGAAACGCCGATAGCCTTCGCCGTGACAGACCGCCGCGGTGGCGATGGCCATCATGGTCTTGCCGGTGCCCATCTCGGCGTTGATGATGCCCGCCGGCTCGTGCCGATCGAGCAGCAGCGCCGAGATGGCCTGGACCACCTCGGCCTGCTCGGGGAAAGGCGCCCGCTTGAGGGCATCCATGATGGCCTGACGACGAGGGTTGGCCTCGCCGTCATAGACCGGGGGATGGGAGCGGTTGAGCGAGGCCAGCAGGCCATCGCCAAATTCCTCCACGAAGGCGTTGAGGTCCACCTGAGGCCCGAAGACCTCGCCAGACTGCGCCATGCCGGCCGGCGCCGGCAGCTGAGTGATGTCGTTCATGTCCGTCTCCTTGTTCACAAGAAAACGGCGGACACTCCCCTCCCCTGGCGGGTTGGAAAGGCCCGCCGTGGGGAATGGCGCCCGGGGCGCCGGTCAGTAGTCGTCTGGCAGCAACAGCGTGGTGGCGCTGCGGTCCGCCTCGGTGATGATCCAGACCGTGAGCGACTCACCGATCCGGTAGGACGAGAGCAGCCTGTCACCGTGAACCAGGGCCTGCTCGTTGCTCTGGCGGTCCTCCTCAGGCACGTCACCCCAGTCGCCGGTGACGTGTCGTCGGAGCAGCGCCATGGGCGAGACCTCGCCCTGCTCCACCAACTCGTTGACGGCCCGGGTCATCACCACTCGCCCCACCTCGAAGCGGCGTGGATCCGGCCTCGCGGCACGTTCGGCGACCCGGTTGAGCGGCTCAGGGGCATCGCCTGCCTCGGCGTCTGCCATCTGATCACCCTCTTCCGGCTCGCCATCATTGGCCGCCGGCGTCGAGGTAATGGTCAGCAGCTGCCCACAGCGAGGCGAGTCAGGCGTCATCTCCCAGGCGCGGATCACCGGCACGAAGCGGTCGGTGAGCACGCGGGTCTCGGTGATGGAGCCATCCTCCCGCTCGGTGAACTCGGTCTTGGCGACCTTATCCTTGTGGGTGTTGCCCTTGACCACCAGGCAGCGGCCGCTGGGCGCGGTCACCACGCCGGAGATGGCCCCGGCCGCCAGCGACAGGGCCAGATGCCAAGAGGAGAGCCGGCGCACTGGGGGACGCGGCGACAGGCCGGTCTTCCCGAACACGCTGCCCACCTCGTGCCAGAGCCCCTGCAGCTTCCCGACCTCATCGGCCAGCTGCTCGGCATCGAGCGAGACGCGGTAGAAGTGGCGCAGCTCGCCCTGAGCCGCCGGTATCACGTAGGGCTCGAAGGGCCACACCGCCGGGATCACCTCGGGTATGACCTCCTTGCTTCCCACGCGCAGCAGCTGGGCGCGTATCGCCTTGGCCTCCTGGCTGCGCTGCGCCTCACGGCGTCGCACCCGGCGGCCCAGGATCACCACCTGCTGGAAGTCATCCACGGCGGCGCGGAAGACCCTCAGCTCGGTGAAGTGGTTGACCAGCCAGCCGGTCAGCTCCTTGTCCAGGGCGTAGTCGGGAACGATAAGCACCATCACACCCCCGTACTGCAGGGTGCCAACGGTGCGCTGGTAGAACAGCTTCTCGAGGCGCCTGCGCCCCTTGCCCTGATAGCTCTCGTAGCCGGCGTGGTCGGCCAGCAGGTCGCCATAGGGCGGGTTGAGCCACAGGCAGCCCACGCTGCGCGGTGAGATCACCGTGTCCATCAGGTCGCCCTGTAGGCCTCTATCCACCAGGCCATGCATCGAGGCGGCCCGCTCGGCGTGATACTCCACGGCGCAGGCCTGAACGCGTTCGCGCCCCAGGTGGTGGGCAAGCTCGGCGATGGCAGCGCCCTCCCCCGCACAGGGGTCGAGCACCCGCATCCGGCCGGTGCTGGCAGGGCGGAGCGCCTGAAGCACCCGCTCAAGCGACGCCTTATCCGTGGGGAAGTAGCCATTCCTGGCGAAGTTGCGCGCGATGCGCTGAAACATCAGTGCCATGCGACACCTCCTGTCGGTTGGGTGTGGTAGGCGCGGCCAGAACGGCCGCACCAGGGTGGAGCGAGAGCTCAGGGCTCGGGTGTGAGTACGCCGGCGCGGATCATGCCGCTGAGGCGTGGGGCCAGGTCGTTCTCATCGAGGGAGATCTCCCAGGCCTGGATCGGCCCCTGTGAGAACGAGGCCGGCAGTACCGCCTGCTGGGCATGCAGCAGCGTCATCACCGGCCCCTGCCAGTGATCCAGCAGAGGCAGCGGGCAGAGCTCCCGCACGCGGGGCCACAGCTGGTCATCCACCGGGCAGGCGCCCTCCTCGCCGTCGAGCAGGACGATGCTGTGAAGGTTGGCGCGATCCGGCGTGATGCAGCGCTGGTCGAAGAGCCACACGTGCACCAGGGTGCCGAAGCGCGTCTGGCGCAACCGGGCAGAGCGCCGGGAGTAGCGGTCCATGTCGCCAAAGACCATGGGGTGGCGAGTGTCGCCCTGGCAGAGATGCAGGGTACCCAGGCCATTGTCTGCCGCGGGTAGCGTCAGCCTGGCAAGCAGCTCCTGCAGCGCCGTATCCCGCCCCCACAGGGAGAGAAACAGGCACTCACGCTGCCGGCCAAGGCAGAACGCATCGGCGTACAGGTCCAGGCACTCGTCGAGGGTGTAGAGCTCGGGCATGAGGGTCTCCATCGGTTAGCGAAGAGCGATGGGGACATCCCGAGCCCAGGGCATCGAGATGCCCCGGTGGGGAGTGGCTGCCTCAGGCAGCGGCTTGCCAGGTCTGGGTCGGCGCCTGGAATCGGTAGCCCAGCTCCTTCAGTCGACTCACCTGACGGCGGAACAGAGCCCGGTCCACGGTGGGATCGAGCTTGACGCTCTGCCCCAGGGGCCAGAGCAGGCCGAAGAGCTCGGCGTCGGGATTGGCCTCCTGGCCAGCGGCGTGGGTATCCGGGGCTTGCGGCCCTGGCCCCTCGCCAGCATCAACCTGAGACGGCAGCGCAGGCGGAGCCATCGGCTCACCCGATCCAGGCGCAGGAGTGGCTGGCGGCACGGGTGGCGCAGGAGCGGCCTCCTCCTCCAGCGGGTCCATCTCCGCGGAGTCGAAGCGCGGGCCGTGCTGATTCACCAGCATGCCGTCCTCGGTCAGCAGCATCTCGCCGACCTTGGCGCGGACCTCCACCACCAGCCGGCCACTGGCGAAGTAGCTCGCCGGGCGAATCTCGAGCAGCAGAAACTCGCCCTCAAATACCCCTTCGCTGAACTGATCCAGCTGAGGGTCCTTGATGACGAACTCGCCGATCGAGGCCGCCAGCCGGCCAACGTTGAAGGGGCCGTTGCGCCCATGAATGGTGCGGACGGTGAGCCGCCCGGGGATCTTGATCATCACCAGACTCCTGTTTGTCAGGATGCAAAAAGAGCGGACGGGGCCGGCAGCTCCGGCACCCGTCCAAGAAGTCACGGGCAAGCGCCCGAGGTGTCAGAGATAACCCCGCTCCGCGAAGGAGACCGAGTCCGAACCGCCCACCACGATGTGGTCGAGCACGCGAACTTCGATCAGACCCAGTGCCTCTTTAAGGCGCTGGGTGATGCGTCGGTCCGCATCGCTCGGATCGGGCTCCCCGCTGGGGTGGTTATGGGTGAAGATCACCGCACCGGCGTTGTGGTGCAGCGCCGCCTTCACCACCTCCCGCGGATAGACCGAGGCGGAATCAAGGGTGCCGTGGAATAGCTCGCTGAACTCGATCACGCGGTGCTGGGTGTCCAGGAAGATGGCACCAAACACCTCATGGTCGTAGCCAGCCAGCTTGAGCCACAGGAACTCACGCACCCGGTTGGGCGTGTTGAGCTTCATGCCTTTTGAGACGGAACGCTCAACCACCTGTCGCGCCGCATCGATGACGCGGTCATCGGGGGCCGCCAGGTAGTTGCCGTCGCTGTCGCGCACGAACAGCTGAGGCGCGTTGGATGGGGAGTAGCGAGACTCTGCCGGGAAGGCAGCTGCTGAAGTGTGTGTCATGACCAGAACCTCCGGACATGACCGAGACCGCCCCCTCCGGGAGCGATGTCCCGGTCGGGGTGGGTAGTGAGGAAGGGTTACGCGGCGAAAAGCTGCGCGTGGTTCAGCTCGTCGTGGCGTGCCACCAGCAGGTAGTCACCATGCTGGCGGTCACCTTGCACGACCAACGCCTCGAGCTCGAGAGCCAGAGGCTGGTGGGGATTCCCGCTGGGCGGGATGCGATGGTGAGTCAGCCGCACCGCCTGGGTCCCTGCTGGGTACCCGGACAGCTGGCGGGCCACGCTCTGCAGCAGCATCTGGAATCGTTCGATGGGCGTAACCCCATGCTCCGAGACCACGTGCTCTGCGACGTACATGCAGTCGTCCATGACCCGCTCGCTGACGCGGACCTTGCCCGCAAAGCCGTGGTCACGAGCCAGAAACGACATATCGTAGGATTTCATGGTGGATCTCCTGCGGTAGTGCACACAGGGGAAACACCTTCCCCACCGGGGAATGTGGATCCCCTGGTGGGTGATGGCACACAAGTGCCGAGGAAGAGGTGCAGCATCCAGCCCGGATGGGCAGCCTCGTCTCGGGATGCGCGAGGCCTTGGGAGGTGGCGTACCGCTAAGCGGCGCACCCTCGAAACGCCTGGGTGCTGGGGTGCCTCGGTTGGTGCCGGTCGAGACCACCGGACCGCCATGGACGGTGCTTGCAAGAACTAGCTTACGTCACCGCCGACCACAGTCAAGCCACAGAGCCACGTGCTTGGCGGCTTGCTTGAATTCAGGGAATAGAATCATGGTACTCATTTACATATCCCCGCCAGCGTTTGCAAACGACTAAGCGCTCGGCAACGGGAATCTACGGACTACTAACAATTGCGTTTGGTGTATAGCAACTCTGACACCAGCAGTGCATAACAAGTCGGGAAGATACCGCCGACAGAATACCTCAGTCGCATCACTGCTGGCCTCTGTGCGAACCATCCGTAATGACCGCTGACTCCGACGATCCCAGTGCTTCAATCAGTTCCCCCAGGCTGGGATTATCGGGAGCATCATCGTGGTCGATGCTCTCCAGCCATTGCGCTATCGCCTGGAGTTCTTGAATCCGCAAGCGGATGTGGCGCCCTTGATCAGCCAGCGGCGCGCACCTATCGACAACTGTAGGTCTGTCTTCATCCGCCCAACTCAATATATTCTTGATTGCTGGTAGACCAACGCCCAACGAACGAAGGCAATCGATAAAGCGAAGGCGCCCCAGCGCCTCCTCATCGTAAAGTTGATAGCCGTTGCACAGATCCCGCTGCGGCTGCAACAGGCCCTCACGTGTATAGTGACGCACCGTTTCCGCAGTTACGCCACCAGCCCGAGCCAATTCTGTGACTCGCATTGCCCTTTCCCTACATATCCATTCTACGTCAGCTTACAACCTTGAGGCTGCCCAAAGGTCAAGATCGAGCTGGGTCGACCCATGGCGGTCTCCATCGTAGTGCTGCACCTCCAAAATGTGGCCTTGAATCAAGGGTAAAAAAACAGATACGCATGAGCGGTACAAAGGATTCAAGAAGTTAATACTGCGCTGGTGTCATGCCGAATAACCAACCAAGACCAAAGTTTTGAACATACATCCATGCCGAAACGGTATAACCTATGGTAAAAGTCATCCCAGCCATTCGCCCAGGTCACCACTTCAATGAGGCCACTGCAGCTTACGGCAAGCTCCATCTTGATCCATGTCAATGGACAGGATTCGATTCTGCGCTAGGGTAAGATGTACATCACTCTGCAGGAGCCCTGCCGCATGGCCAGGCACGCGTCATTTCCCAAGCAATCCTCGCGGTCTGCCACCGCGTGGCATCGCTTTGGTCTGGTCATCCTGCTGGGCATGGTGCTACTGCTCTCTAGCGCCGCCACAATGGCAGATGTCCCTTCCTCGGCAGATGCTCCCTCCTCTACTGTGTCTGGCCAGGTTGGCGTTGAGCCTCACGCAGATGCGCACTCGAACATCGAGTTCATCAACGCAGACTATCCTCAACCGCGATGCCACCATGGCCATGGCACTCGTAATGTCGGCAGCGCCCTGTTGCGCCTGGAGCGCCAGGACTTGGACTTCGAGCCTCTTCCTTTGAGCATGACGGCCCCAGCCATAGCGCCCCGGGTTGTCACCGCCAGCGGCAGGCCAAGCGCTCTCCTCTCCCCCTCTTCGGTTCCAGTCTACCTTTTGACCCAACGCTACAGAGTCTAAGTCGACTCGCTCCCTGATCCCGCGCTTCCAGACATGGCTGTGCGGGAGAAACCCGTGCCCGCCCCACATTGATCCAGGCAACTGCCGGAGTGGCCGCTGTGCGTGGAGAGTCTCTTTCGCATGCACATTCGTAAGCACGCCAGCGGGCTCGGTATCGGGTACAGCTTAGCGGAAGTCACGAGGAGGCATTTATGAACGCACTGTTTTACTTCCTGATCTGGGCAGCGATCCTCTTTCTGATGATGCGCTTTGGCTGTGGTGCCCACGTCATGGGGCACCGCCATGGCAGGAGCAAGCATGGCGACGATAGTCGAGAGGATCCACACGCCACCGAGGGGCTGAAGTGGATTCCGCCAGCCGAGGACGTCGATCCCGTCTGCGGCAAGACCGTCAGAACCGAAAGGGCCAAGCCGAGCGTCCACGATGGCCACGTCTTTTACTTCTGCTCTCGTGACTGCCGGGAGCGCTTCGAGGCCGCGCCCGAACAATATCTCGCACCTGCAGCAAAGGACTTTACTACCCAACCGGAGAACGAAGATGCCTGATGCCGATGTTCCGTCGACAGCCAAGCCTCGCTCCGGAACCCGCTTGCCGGTCCAGGCTACGCCACGGATTCCCGTGATCACGCTCGGGATGAGCCTGGGGCTGTTTCTGGCCGTGACCTTCACCCTATGCGTCGGCTTCGACCTGCTGTTTCCCGACCAGGCGATGTATGAGAGCTGGCTTCGCCTGCTGCCTGGCTTCACCTGGTTGAGCTGGTCAAGCTTCTTCCTGGGCCTGGCTGAAAGCTTCGGCTACGGCTGGTACGTCGCCCTGGTCTTCGGCCCGCTCTACAACTTCTTTGCCACACGCTTTGGACGGTGAGAATCGGCGGGAGGCAGGCCCCATGGACAACACATGTAACGCTCCAAGCAGCCATTCAGGCTTGTTTCAGCTTTTTCGGCCATATTCGATGTTGCCAAGGAATTGGCAGGGCGGTCTCAACCTACAAGCGCAACACTATTGGAGTGCCGGAGATCCGGGCACTGATTTCTGGAGAACCTCCGCGT